>JAIORC010000262.1 GCA_021108335.1 Phycisphaerae bacterium | reverse complement strand
TGCGGCGGTATGAATATCCCAAGCTGCAAATCGACGTCCACTGCGGCAGCGGCACATACATACGCAGCCTGGCCCGCGATATCGGCGAGACCCTGGGAGTTGGCGGATACTGCTGCAAACTGAAGCGAACCGCCGTCGGAGGATTCAAGATCAAAAACGCCCAGCCGCCGGAAGAACTCGACATTGCCTACGACCTGTTGCCTCCACATACAGGCCTGGATGCGCCCCTTGTTCTCGTCGACAAAACCGCCGCCGCTGACATCGCCATAGGCAGAACGATTCCGATAGAACCTTACATAGCCCCGCCGGTACAAACCGGCCAAACGGTCGGCCTGATAGGCACGAGCCAGGCGGGCGACAGCCACCCAGCCGGCATAGAGCTCCTGGCCATAGCCACAATCTCCGCCGACGCCAAAACAATCCGCCCGACAAAAGTCTTCATCTCGCCACAAAGCTGATGTACACTTTTAGCAGACCACTTATTATTGATTTCGTCTTGCGGAAAGCCTATGATGCTTTCGGTTCATAAATATTTATTTTGCCTTTGGTAATTTACCGATATCGATTCTAGAACAAAAAGAAATATGAATACCAACATATCATTCAAGAATCCACCTGTAGTGGAAACAGTTTTGGGCGTTCAGTTTGAACGACTGCGGGGTCTTACAAACGCGCACCTTGGGACATTTTGGCAACAGAGGAAACAGGAATGGCCCAAAGTCAATGATGCCCCCCCCCTGGGAGAAGAGTTCGAGACATTCGGGAAACAGCCTGGATGGAATAGAGCCATTAAGTTTAAGCTGGCACAAAAACCATCTGCCCGGATTCAGATGAGCAATACAAGCGGCAATCGAATGATTCAACTGCAAAATTGCCGATTGGATTACAATTGGATCGGCCAAGCCGGAGCAGAATATCCCAGGTATCGTACCGTGCGCCCGGAGTTTGACGGGGTGCTTAGTGGTTTCATGAATCTGGTCACGGAAAACAACCTTGGGGAACTCATCCCAAACCAATGGGAAGTTACTTACGTGAACAGCATTCCCAAAGGGACGATTTGGGCAAATACCGAGGAATGGCCGACGTTATTTAATTCTTTGCCAAGCCTGGCGATTGTGCCCACCGGCACGCGACTTGAAGGATTTGGGGGGCACTGGCATTTCGAAATCGAACCGAAACGTGGACGACTGCATGTGGAACTTCAGCACGCATATGTCGGAGCACCGGAAAAAGAAGAAGCTTTAATAATGAAGCTAACGGCCCGTGGGCCTATCGACAAAGAAAAAGACATTATGGCCTCTATTAACGAAGGATTGAATTTAGGTCATAAGGTTATCGTTCAGGCCTTTGTAGACCTGACATCACAACGTGCGCATGAATACTGGAACAAGGAGGTTTAATTATGACACCGACTGTTAGCGACGCGATTCTTTCCGGTAACCGCCAAGTGACAGATGCAACTCCGGATGTTGCAGAAGCGGAACTGTCTATGGGGGCACAATCCGAAGAAAATAGAGATGCCTGGGATCGGTTCATTGATGATACTCTGGTCGAATGGGGAAGGAATATAAGCATTCTGGAAGATGAAAACTTTGAACCACCAAGCGCTGAGATCATTAACTTGGCATGTACTGTGGCATTGGATTTGCGGGACGCGGGGGGCACGCCTCCCACGAGAATTGTTCCTGATGGCGATGGGGGAATATCCTTTGAGCGTGTTGATGGTACTTCTTTTGTGTCTTTGGATATTTATTCCGACCAATCGATAGAGTTTCTTGAATTTGATGATTGTCGCCTTGTTTCCCGCGAAATTCTTTAGCGGGGTTCTATCGTGAGTGAAGAAGCAGGGATTATTGAAGACGATGAGCTCCTGTACCGGCGGGTTCCTGTACAGCCCTCATACTATGATCCAGACAAGGGTCCCAACCCTGGCTCGCGTGCATTCCATCCAGGCGAACATGACGAAACGGGCATTTCCGTCTTCAGGGCAAATTACATAAGACCCGAACAAGTGGCGCAGAATGATCGCGGCAAACGTTACTATATTGCTGTTTTACGCGCAGGGGACCTCAGAGATCGCGGAATTAGAGTTGTGCCCAAAAATTCTGGTCATCCCCCAGGACATGCGGAATTACCGGACCTGACTTATGAAAATCGCCGTGCAATCACCGTTCGGAAAGCAGAAGTGCTCTTATCGCAAAAACTCTGCATAGAAATACTGGGGCCTCTGCCTTAATCAAAGCTCCAGGTTCCCTCTAATCGAAAATCTTGCCTTCGCGGTAGTCTCGCCAGGCGGGTTCGAAAGCTTTTTTGTATTCGCCGGCAGTTCTGATAGGCACGTTCCGGCAGGTGAACATTTCTTCTGTCTGCGGTGCGTATTGCACTTGCAGAATCTCGTTTCGCAGCGATTCGTTTTCCGGCTTGAACCTCAGCGGCTTGCCGGTTTCGTCGATAACGTCCTTGTGGATTTCGATACCGTCGTCGGCCAATACGAGATGCGAACCTCGCGAGCCGCTGCCTTGTTCCAGCAGTGCGATGATGGCTTTGAGATTCGCGACGCTTGATAGGGCAAGGTGCTCGGCCTGAATCGCCGCCACCAGGTCTCGCACGGTCTTCGTCTCGAAGCCCTTGACCTGGATGTCCTTATAGAGGGCAATTGCCTCGCCCAGCGCCTTGCGGGCGTCGTCGAGTTGGCGGATGTGTCCGCCGGAGGCTGTCATGCGGGCCTGCACCTGTTCGATTACCTCGCCGGCGTCCAGGCCGCCCGCCTGGGCGAAACCGTTGATCTTTTCGACGATGGCTTGCAGTTCCGGCTCGGTTTGTCCGACAAGCGAATCGGCATCCGGCAGCTCGCAGTTGTACACGTTTGCGATATACTCCGCAGCCCGCAGCCCGCCGACCTGCCCCGCATTCAAAGCCGACCCGCCCGGACGCTTAACGCCGTGCGACCCAGCCATCTCGCCGATAATGAACGTGTGCGGAATATTGGACTGCCACCACTTGTCCACCGCGAAACCGCCGTTGTTGTGCTGGGCACAGACCGCGATCTCCAGCGGCTCGGAGTACAGGTCGATTCCGTTTTCCTTGTAGATGTCAATCGCCGGCGGGTTCATGTGAGCCAGCCGCTCTATCGGGCTGGCCTGGAGCGCTCCGGCATCCTGGAGATAGCTCAACGCCTCCTCTTCGAGATCGTCCAGCTTGAACTCGTCCATCGCATCACCGCCGACGGGATTCCGCAGGAAATCCATGTACACCCGCCTGCCCTTCTGGGTTTCGTTGAACACGAGAATGTCCACCAGCGAGGATTGCAGATTCTCGATTCGCTGCGGATCGAAAGGCCATTGGTAGCCCTTGAGGAAAATATCGGTAGCCATCTTGCTCATCGTCGGGAAAAACGGCGTCAGGAATTCCCGCTCGTCATTGCCGTCGGCGTCGGTGCTATATATCCGCGGCAGCGCCTGCATATATGTGCCGGAGACGTTCCAGCGGAACTTGATGCTGGCTAGGCCGAATTGCGATTCGGTGAGATTCGCGGACACCAGCCCTGCCTTGAAGGCCACGCCGTGCATGCCGATCTGACCCTTCGGGTAGACCGTCGTTTTGTACAGTGCCCCAGGCCCGCCTGCTGCCAGCACCAGGTTTTCGCAATAGAAAACGTTGACCGCTGGCGTCGCGTCATCGAGGCCTTTCTTGTTGATCGTAACCACGCCGACAATCCGCCGGCTGTCGCCTTGCCCGACCGTCAGGAGCTTGGCGACTTCCTGCAAATCGTGAATCTCGATACCGTAGCCGCGTACCTGCTTCTGGAGGCACTCGCTCATGAACTTGCTGGTCTTAGGCCCAGCCGAGGTTGCCCGCTCGTAGGGGTCGTGGTCGGTCTTGTATCCGACATAGCTGCCGATGGAATCGTGCGGGAACGGCACGCCGACCTGCACCAGGTGATAAAACTCCCGCAGGCCGCCCACGCCTTCTATCAAGGCCAGGTCTTCGTGGGTACATCCGCCGCCGGTGAGGCTTTTGGCGAAATCCTCCGCGCTGTCGGGAACGTTGGGGCTTGTGCCCATCTTGTAATACGTCTGCTTGTCCGAGCCGCTCATCCGCGAAGCCCCCAACCCCACGCCACCGGTGATGACGGCTATCTTGTCCTGGGCGTCGGCTACGCCCTTCTGGGTCATGAATTCGTGCAGGTGTACCGCGCAATTCATGCCCGCAGCGCCAGCGCCGACTATAAGCGTGTTGTACCGGTGAATATTAATCGTCTGATTCGCAATCGTTTTGGTTTCCATGGTTTTACTCGTCTCTTTACTGTGTTATTGAATATTAAGGTTAAAATCCCTGACCGATACTCACGTCGGGTGCCATGCTCATAATGGGTGCCATGCTTCTGCTCGCAGAAGCATGCTTCGGCGACGAATGCCCCGCGGGCCGCTCGTCTGTCAAGCGATATTGAAATCTCTGCCCGTCGCCAGGCTGACCTGCTCGACCGTTACCGCAGTGAAATCAAGCATCGGCCACTGTTTGGCCCGCAGTTCGTCGATCATCTGCTTTATGCCGGCCAATTCCGCAGCCAGCCGTTTGTAATCCTGCTTGTCGATTATTTCCTGGAAAACCGCCTTGTCGATCGCACTGAACGAACCGCCGAGAACCAGCACGCCCGCGGCGATGTAGTCCGGGATATTGGACTCGTTCGTCCCGCCGGTGGGGACGATGCTGATGATCTTGTGAATCGCCGGATCGACGGACTTGACGAACTTCGGCCCGCCGACGATGTTCGCGGGGAACATCTTCACGAACGTCGCGCCCAGGGCATATTGGCGGACCATCTCGCTGACAGTACCACAGCCGGGGATGATCGGCAGCTTGCCGGCGTACTTCTCGTACGTCGCCTCGCTGAAATTCGCCGCCGATACGAGATAATCCACGCCAGCCTCGACAACCTCGTCAACATCCGGCAGCGGATCGGCGGCGTGGCGACGATTGTAAACTTTCAGCATGCCGGGAAAGTCCACCAGGCTGGCTGCCCCGACGACGAAGTCCGGCAGAGCTTTCCGCAATTGCCTGATTTTTTCCAACGGCTGCGATATCCGGCAGGTTACTTCCATGTTGCCGATACCAGCCTCCAGCAACGCTCCGGCAGTCTTGACGATATCCAGCTTATCCTGATTGAACACCAGGATAAAACCGTCTCGCAATAATGTTTGTGTGCTTTGTTCGATATTCATTCCCGGCTCCTAAAGTCTTCGTAAGTGAAATCCACCATCGACGTTGATTACCTGCCCGGTTGAGAAATCCAGCCGTCCTTCGGCGATCGCGCCGACGGCGTTGGCGATATCTTCCGGCTGGCCCCAGCGTTTTGTCGGGGTTATGCCCTCGGCGATGAGCTTGTCGTACTTGGCGGTAACGACGGATGTCATGTCCGTGGCGATAATGCCCGGACGAATCTCGAACACGCCGATTCCGTATTCCGCCAGCCGATCCGCATACAGCGCGGTCATCATACCAATGCCGGCCTTGCTGATGCAATACTCGCCTCGCGCTGGCGAACTCGTGTAAGCCGATATCGAACCGGTATTTACGATTCGATATCGGCGTGACGAGTCTTCTTCCTGCTGGCGGATCATCCAATTGGCCACCGCCTGAGTCAGGAAGTATGGGCCTTTGAGATTGATACGCAGGACGCGGTCGAAACTCTCTTCGGTGGCGTCCAGCAGGTCGGCCCGTTTGGACGGGGCCACACCGGCGTTATTGACAAGCATGTCGCATCGGCCGAAACGGCTTTGGGTCAACTCCAGCAGCGCCGCCCTTTCCGTCGGACTGCTGATGTCGCCCCGCAGGACGGCAGAATCGACGCCCAGCGCTTGGATATCCTTGCCTGTTGCCTCGGCTACGGAATTATCCGGCTGACCGTCTGCGGTGAAATCAAAATGGTTTACTACGATGTCGTATCCCAGCCGCGCCAGCTCAAGGGCGATGGCTTTGCCAATGCCCCTGCTGCTGCCGGTTACGATTGCTACAGGTCTTTCCGCCATGTTCATATCTCCTAATCGTCTTTTAACTCTGATTCAATAAGCGGCACAGGTTTTCAACCCATAGCCGACAATTTCCCACGATATCGGGTGGCATGGAAACCCCGCGTTTTTTGCGGGGTAGCCATGAAAGATCGATTCACAATTTCTACGCCATTCTTCATGGTGACCCAGCGCCGCGCGTAGGATGGATACTCCCGCCCACGCGGGACGAAAAACACATGGCTTGCAAGCAAGCCATGCCACCCAAACATACCATCTGCCATCGCGTATCTATCTTTCGTGGCTGAAAGCTTCGCTTCCCGCCACGGCACCCATGCGTTTTTTTACCACATGCTTCTGCAAGCAGAAGCATGGCACCCGGTTACGACACCCATTATTTTTTCTGGGACGAAGTACTAGCCCAAAAACTCGTTCATTTCCTTGCCGGCCTTCATTCCGTCAGCCACGGCGGCTACTACCGTCGCCGCACCTTCCACGAGGTCGCCGCCGGCCCAGACGCTATCCCGCGTTGTGCCGAAACTGCCGTCCTTCGTCTGGATCAGGCCTTTGTCGATATCCACGCCCGGCAGAATCTTATCGAGATCGGCCGGAGACTGCTGGCCTATCGCCTCGACGATAATGTCCGTGTCGAGATCATACGCGCTGCCTTCTTGCGGCAAAGGCCTTCGCCGGCCCGACGAGTCCGGCTCGCCGAGAGTGGTCGGGCAAACCTTGATGCCCGTTACCTTTTGGCCCTCGGTAAGATACTCAAGCTGCTGGGTCAGGATGACGAAGTGCACGCCTTCGTTCAATGCCCCGTCCCGCTCAGCCGGCCAGGCGGGCATTTCCGCGAACGAGCGGCGATAAAGCAGGTACACGTCCTTCGCGCCGAGTTGTTTGGCGGTAACGGCTGCGTCCATCGCGGTGTTTCCGCCGCCGATTACCGCTACCCGCTTGCCGGCGACGTCCAGTTGCCCGTCGTGCTTGGCAGCCTTGAGGAAATCCAGCGAATTCCACAAGCCGTCCAGCACCTGACCGGTCCCGCCGGAAGCCCTGGGCAGCCCCAGGCCTACAAATGCAGCGTCGAATCCGTCGGCCATCACCTTATCGAGGTTAAAATCAGCCGTCAGCTCCACGCCGTTTTGCCAGGTGAGTCGGTCGGCCGGTACGTCCTTGAATATCGCGTCAATTTCGCTTTTGAGCGAATCGCTGACCCTGTCAGCGGGAATCACGGATTCGATCATTCCGCCTGTATCGGCGGCGCGGTCGTAAATAGTTACGGCATGGCCGGCTTCCAGCAACATTGCCGCACACGCCAGCCCCGCCGGCCCAGCCCCGATAACGGCAACGCTTTTGCCGGTCTTCCGCTCGGGCACCTGCAATTTCGACCAGCCGTTGCGGTTGGCCTGAACGGCGAGATACCGCTGAATGTCCGCGATGGGCAATGACGCGTCGCCGAGGAAATGCTCCAGGCAGTTGCCCTGGCATTGCTGCTCGACCGGGCACAGCCAGGCGCAGACTTCCGGGAAGAGATTCGCAGCCCGGATAACATCGTACGCGCCTCGCTCGTCGCCTTCGGAAAACAGACGAATGAATTCAGGAATATCTATCCCAGCCGGGCATGCCTGCTGGCAGGTCGAGTCCTGGCACTGGCGGCATGGTTCGGCCAGCCGGAGCAGGTTTTCCTTGTCACCGTGACGGCCTCGTTTGAAAATCGGGCCATATACTTTATTGTCTCGCACGACGCAGCCGGCTCGGCCGCCGTCGCGCATTATCTGTGTGCACGCACTGCAGGCGATGCAAACCTTGCTGCCATCGAGTTTGCCCTTGTTTACGATGTCCGAGGCAAAATCGGGATACGCAAAGGCCATCCGCCCCGCCCCGATAAACGTAGCCAACCCGGCAGCCTTGGTCGCAGCCGCAACATTCGGCAACAGCGTCCGCAGCCAACTGTACCCCGTACCGACGAAGGCAATTTCGGGATAGGCTTTCTGCACTTCGCCAGCCAGCGAGATCAGCCGGCTGACACCCGTCAGCGGGTGCTCGGGCGACTCGTAGCCGCCGGTAATCGGCTGATTGAACGCCCTGCCGTAATGCGGATTGTAGTACGGATTGGCGATGGTAATGTTGATCATCGGCACGTTCCGCTCAGCCAGCAGGCCAAGCAGCTTCTTCGGCTCGGTCAGGTCGGGCTTGGTGTGGTCTTCTTTGTCCACGCCCCAGCCATAGGGATACGGTATCGCATCGTAAATGCCAAGCCGCGCGACGACCATCTTATCCTCGCCGAGTTGCTCATGAATGCGATCCACCACCTCCAACAGGAACCGGGTGCGGTTCTCGAACGACCCGCCGTACTTGCCCTCGCGAGTATGACAGGCCAGGATTTCGTTAATCAGATAGCCGTGGCAGGACTTCACGTCCACCGCGTCGAAACCCGCCTCGAACGCGAGCTTTGCCCCGACTACATACGCATTTTGCAATTCGTCGAGATACTCGTCCGTCAATATCGGCCATTCTTCCGGCAGATTGATTTTCGCGTCTCTGTACGGGTCACGCTGGGGAATCAGCGGATGCTGCACGCCGGTCGGCTTGGAGTATCTGCCCGAGTGGGTCAACTGGGCGACGATAATCGGGCGGTGATCCGGGCCGTTCGCCTCGACGGCTGCCTGGCGCATTTTCGTAACCATCGCGGCGATGCTGGCTTTGCTGTCTTCGTTGATCCACAACTGCCGCGGATTGGCCCGGCCTTCCGGCACGACGGCTATCGCCTCGGCCCAAAGCAACCCCGCCCCGCCACTGGCAAACCGCTCGTAGCGCCGGACAGTCAACTTGCTCGGCCTACCCTGCGAATCGCCGTCGCAACCTTCCATCGGATGGACGGCCAGGGAGTTTGGCGCGGTCAAATTGCCAACCTGCACCGGCTCGGCCAGAATGGAAACGTCTTCCTGGGCCTCCAACGGTACATCCAAACTCTCGGCCAAGGTTTTCAAGTCCTGGATACTGTCCAGATTGAAGGGCCATATCTTCCGCTTTGGTTGTGTGGTGGTAGTCATACCTGCTATTTTGCGTAAAAATCGCCGGCGTGTCTTGGCGTATATGGAGAATATCGCATTGGCGTTTTCGGCAATAAGCTTGACTTATGCCCGTAACTCGCTATATAATCGTTATTTAGAGACTATGGCAGATATGGAATCCCAGACAAAACAATCCGCCGGACAATTGTCGCCGCACGGCGTGCTCATCCAGAGTCATCACCACGACCCCGGATTCCGCACCGCGACGCACGAGCATCCGTATCACAGCCTGCTGTACATCGCCGCCGGGCAGGGGCAATATATCATCGGCGACAGGCAATATGACCTGCACCCCAACACCGCGATTGTGCTGAAAAAGGGTCAGCCCCATCAGCTTATCGACAAACCCGGCAAGGCGATGGTTGTCTTCGTCGTGTATTTCAGCCGGCAGATCGCCACCGCCAATCGGCAGATTCTCGACGAACTGTTCGAATCGCAGGCTCCCATCGCGATAGCCTCGCACCAGGCGTTGTCTATCCGGAAATCGCTGCGGCAAATGCTCCACGAGCAGAACGATAAGGATGTTCTGTTCGAGTTCGCCGTCCGGCAGTGCCTCTCGTCTATTCTGCTGGATATCTACCGCACCGCCCGCGCCGCCGAAAAGTCCCCCCCCTGCCCCGCCGACGCAAGCACCGCACGCGTGGCGAAAATTCTCGATCATGTGGAGGAGCAATACTATCATCCGCAAAGCCTGGCCGTCGCGGCGAAGATGGCCTACCTGAGCCAGCGACAATTCACGAACATCTGCCGGAAAATCAAAGGCCACAGTTTCATCCACTTCGTCAACAGCGTCCGGGCAAACAGGGCTGCCGACCTGCTGCGCCAAACGAAAACGCCCGTCTCGGCAATAGCGTTCGAAGTCGGCTTCGAGGAATTATCGACGTTTTACCGCGCCTTCAAGAGATACCACAAAACATCGCCGCTGGCATTTCGGAAAACCTCGCGGTAATCTGGTGTATAATGCCGGCCATGACGAATTCCGCACAATGCCAAACCAACAGCGACCTCGCCGCGGCGATGGGCCGGGTGTTCGGGTTCCACCAATTCAGACCGAACCAGGAGGAGATCGTCCAGGCGGTGCTTGGCGGTAGCGACGTCTTCGCCGTCATGCCCACCGGCGGCGGCAAGTCGTTGTGCTATCAGTTGCCGTCGCATCTGCTAACCGGCACGTGCGTCGTTATCAGCCCGCTGATATCGCTGATGAAGGATCAGGTAGACGCCGCCAACGAGAACGGCCTGCGGGCGGAATATCTCAACAGTTCCCTGCAATACAATCTGCAGGCAAGCGTACTGGACAGGCTTGCCGCCGGCGAGCTTGACCTGCTCTACGTCGCCCCGGAGCGATTTACGCGAAGCGATTTTATCGCCGCGCTCAAAACGGTGCGCCTGTGCATGTTCGCCATCGACGAGGCGCATTGCATTTCGGAATGGGGCCATGACTTTCGGCCTGACTATATGAATCTTTCGCAAATCGTGTCGGAATTTCCTCACCTGCCAGTCGCAGCCTTCACCGCCACGGCGACGCACCGGGTGCAAGAGGATATCATTCAACGGCTGGGCCTGCGAGATCCGCTGACCGTGCGGGCGAGCTTCGACCGGCCTAACCTGTTCCTGCAGATCGAGCCGAAGAACGACCTGCACAGGCAGATTCCCGCGTTTCTCCGCAAGCATCCCGGCGAGTCGGGAATTATTTATCGCACGACCCGCAGCGACGTGAATGCGATGGCGGAATTTCTTGCCGATCAGGGCATAAACGCCAGGCCGTATCACGCGGGCATGGACGCCGAGGTACGAAAAGCCAACCAGGAAGCCTTCAACCGCGACGAAGTCAACGTCATCGTCGCCACCATCGCCTTCGGCATGGGCATCGACAAATCCAACGTTCGCTTCGTGCTGCACGGCGATCTGCCGAAGAACATGGAGGGGTATTACCAGGAGATAGGCCGGGCCGGCCGCGACGGCGAACCCGCACATTGCATACTATACTTCGGCTATGGTGATACCTCGACGATTCGCTACTTTATCGGCAAAATGGAAGACGAAAACGAGCGGGCCGCCGCCGAGTGCAAACTCAACGACATACTAAGCTACGCCGGGGCGACCGCCTGCCGCCGCCAGCGGATATTGGCCTACTTCGGCGAGACGTACGAGAGCGATAATTGCGGCACATGCGACGTATGCGCCGGCGACGTCGAGCGCGTCGACGCGACCGTCGAGTCGCAGATGATAATGTCCGCGATCGTGCGAACCGACCAGCGATTCGGAGCCAGCCATATCGTGGATATCGTCGTCGGCGCGAATACGAAAAAGATTCGCCAACTCGGCCACGACCAGATCAAGACTTACGGCGTCGGCAAAGACAAGGGCAAGACCAAGCGACACTGGCGGCGGATTCTGGACAATCTCGTCGCCCAGGGCTGTCTGCTGTCAGTCGGCGGCGAGTATCCGACGTTGCAGCTATCGCAGAAAGGCCATGACGTGCTGTTCGGTCGGACGACGTTCGAAATATTTGAAAAAATCGAGAAAAAAAGCAAGCCGCCAAGCTCAGCCGAAACCGAAACAAAAAAACGCCCCCGTCGCAGCCGACTGGATATCGTCGAAGATTACGATTACGATCTGTTCGAGCAACTCCGGGCCGTCCGAACCAGCCTCGCCCGCCGGCAAAATGTTCCGCCGTTCGTCGTATTCTCGGATCGAACGCTGCACGAGATGGCCAGGGATATCCCGACCAGCCCCACCGCCATGCGACAAATCACCGGCGTCGGCGAACGCAAACTCGCACAATACGGCGAAGATTTCCTCGCCGCCATTCGCAAGTACTCTCGGAAATAATTGGAAGTAAGAAACTTTATTTTTCAGCCCGAATGTGAAAAGCGGAGTTAATCCATGGCGACGGCCGACGAGGCGGTATGCTTCGTTTGAAAATTGCTGCCTGCCCATAAAACCATACACGTTGCTGCCAGTGGAGGTTTTTCCACCGGCAGCAACGTGTGGATTAGTGCCCTTCCGTCATGACTGCCGAAGATTCCGGCACTGACGTTACGCACTCAGTCGCACTCTTAACTTAGCGATTATCCAAATTGTTCGGCAGGCACGGGGCACGAACAGGCTTTATACTGCCGTCGTGCCCCGTGCCGTGCCGTGCCGTCGTTACGGCTCGGGTTGTGCGAGGGCGGCGACTTCGTCTAATGAGATTGCGCGTTTGTAATAACGCACGTCGTCTATGGTACCGTTCAGATAATTGGCTGTTCCGCTATCCCGGCCGATATAGAATGGCCCGTTTGTATCAACACCACTGTAAGTACCGCTATACGCACCGGTTACGGGAGTCGCATCATCCACGTACAACGCTCCGGTCTTCGTGCCCGTACGCACTGCCGCTATATGATGCCACTGCCCGTCGTTAATCATCGCGGGACCTGTCAACGTCAGAGTAGAAACAGCTTGTCCTGAATCGAACACAAACTGCGGCTTACCTCCTGTCATCTGCAAATAATAACGATCATGGGTACTGCCATTACGGCCTTTATAAATAATCATTCCGCTCGTTGCCGTTGTTTTGACCCAGGCCGAAATCGTAAAAGTTGAACCTCCCGGGTTCAAATCCGACGTATGGGGAACAGACACGGCGGCACTGCCGGTGAGTTTCAGCGAATTGGCTAGACGACCGGCGAGCCAGGAAGAACCTGAACCCTGCACCGTGCCGTTATGCCCTTTTGCAGTATCCGTAGCGTTAGTGCCGCTGGTCTCGTTCAACTGCCAATGACCATTCAACTGCGACATGTTGAGGGCGGCGACTGTGTCGGCTGAGATTGCGCGGTTGTAGATACGAACATCATCTATCAGGCCTTTGAAGGCCTGATTTGCCGCGAAACCTCCACCAAAAGAATCCTGTTCCTGGCCAAGTATTAAATTGGCCGGATTAATTGTACTCCCCTGCTTTAACGTGCCGGAATAAACAACATCGCCGTCCTTGTAAAGTTTGACCTGGCCGTCTGAACTTCGCCAGGTTACGGTAATATGATGCCAGTTACCGTCATTGGCGGAAATGTTAGTGGTTACATGACCGCCGTCGATCCAAATACTAAAATTCTGATAGTTGTAGATCAGAAACTCATTATGCTGAGTAGCTCCATCCGAACAGGAAATCGGCGTGCCAAGCTTTGACGTGTCACTCGTTTTCATCCAGAAGGAAGCCGTTATCGCATCCAATTCGTAATTGAATGGGGATACTTCGACATAATCATTGCCGCCGGACAGCGACAAGGCTCCGTCGAGACGGCCTGCGGATGTCCAGGAATATCCCGACCCGTTGAGCGTACCATCGTTCCCGCCGACACTATCGTGAACGGTACGATTTGTAATCGTCAGTGTCGGCTCAGCCAGCGTGGAGTGTTCTTTGGACGCAAAGTCCACAGAATTATTTTCAGAGTTGCCCTTATAAAGGATAAGGGTAACCTTGCCGTTGGTATCGTTGTTAAGGAAATCCAGGTTAGTGAACGCCAACGAAGCGGTCGTACCATCCCAACTGAAATTGCCCAGATACGTCACGTAATTTGAATCTATTGCGGCATTCCCATCAGTGCCCGGCGCATTGGAAGCCTTGAGGCCGTTCACACCGTTCTCTATCCACGACTCATCAAGCTTGCCACTACCGTAGTTGCTGCTTTCCTTCAGGGCGTAGACCTTGATGGTTGTGGGAGATGCCGCTCCTCCAGCCTTTTTCAAGGACAGCGTAGCCGAAGCGGCATTAAAATTCATATTCGAGATATCAAACCGCAAATATGCCGTACGAGTAAAGGTAGCGTCTCTCAGTTTTACGGGCAGACTGGCACTACCGCCGTAATTGTCGTCTTGATAACTACCACCACGGATGAACGTATCGGCACCTGTTCCGTCGCTGGTCGTAACCGACAGTTCCCCGTAGGGGCCGTCATCCATCTGCCAATGCCCACACAATCCACCACTTAGCGGTGAATACGTAACAGCAGAGGCTTCGGTAAGCAGCGTGGCGATTTCCTGGCGGGCGATTTCGAGGTTGTAGCCCGTGGTGGTCCTGTCGAAATCGATCAGGGTTTTGGCTACTTCCGGTTTGACCGCAAGGGCGATTTTGGCTTTGGTCAGCCAACTGTAATAGGGTGTCAGGCTCGGATCGGCTTCAATCCTGTTGACCTTGTACTGCAACAACCAGAGGTACTCGTAATCCTCCAGCCCATCCCGGATACCCTTGAGACGCATGGAGGCAATCGGGCCACCGATGTTTGTTGCACTGTCGTACTCGCCGGCATACAGGAGCAGGCCGTCGCCGTTAAGCATACCGTTAGTCCTGCCGGTGTAGGTTGAAATCGTATCCGTAATCACTGGGCCACCCGTCATCGTGTATTTATAATACGTAGTCTGTCCATCAATGAGGGTCTTCCAGTGAAATAACTTCCAGTGGAGGATACCATGGGCATCGTATTTGAACGCTTTAAAGCCAGTCAGCATTCGATACGCGGCCTGCGGGCGCTCGATAAACCAGTTGCCGTATATGGGATGGTGAGGCGAGCTGCAGACATACCACCAGACCTTGTCTCCACGAGCCTTGGCGGCGGCAATATCCTCGGGGAGTACTTCATAGTAACCCGTTACAGGTATCCAGCCGTCCAGGGAATCACCCAGGCAGACATCTTCACCATTGATATCGTACGTGTCCCTGCCGCATGACTTATCCTTCGCCGTGCCTATTATCATAACTTTATGGCTATAGTTCTCGACAGCGAGGTTGTCCTTCAGTTTTTCGCAAACATTTTCAATCCCCGGGAATTGGCTCGGTGGATTCTCATCGTGGAAGTAAATGAACGGCTTCATGACAGCCAATTCCGGATGTTGTTCGAATTCATCCATGAACGCTTTAATTTTATCCCATCTTTCATCTATTGCAGATTGATTGGCGTTGAAGAAGGGGGCTTTGATGATGCAAATGTCTCTTCCGCCGGCAGCCTTGATCCGCTGCAGATCGTCGATTCGTATCGCGTACTCACGGTCCTGACTGTGGGGGACAATGCGATGGGCCAAAAGCATCTCCTGGAACTTTATACGAACTTTGGCCAGCCACTGCGAATGAGAATTATTGACCAACTCAGAGTAGTCCTTTTTGCCATTGCAGTAATCTTTGAATTTGTTCCATTCGACGTCGTCGTCGGGCACGCCATTAGGATAGCGGTACTTGTCAATACGGAACCAGTCTGCTGTTTCAGTGAACCCAAACAGCGTCGGGAAATGAAATTCATGCGGTACGGCGAAATCCCAGACTTTTACGTTTATCGGAATTGACAGGGAATGGCCGCCGTCGGCTTCAACGGTAATGGTACCGCTATAATCTCCGGCCTTTTGGTTGGGTAATGTATGTACCTCCACCCATATCGGCTGCCAGACGGCGGGCACCAGCGTAAACTCTTTGAGATAGTTCAAGATCGGGTCAGGCCATTGTCCATCATACTGCCTGGGATACGACGTAGGCAGAGTGTTCAAATAGCCGACGGGATGGAGTGTAATTTGCGAAGCGGGAATATCCGGACAGCCGCTGCAAGTCAGATTGGATACTTCTACCTCCACAGTAGTCAAATTCGGGTTGTTTGCTTTAACCCGCAACACGACCTGGCCGGCTTCGTACTCGTTGGCAGCCATTTTTATATCCAACGAGCCACCGGGCTGGCCGGGAAGCAGCCACTTGGTATGATTACGCATAACCTTAACCATGTTGCCGAGGCAGGCGTAAGTCCAGACTTTATTCTGGTTCGTGCCGTGCGCCTCGAACAGCTGCTTCTGCATCTTGATCAACAACGTGTCGGAGTCTGAATTGGCAGTGCGGTAACTTGCATGCCAAGTGCCCAGCGAACTCGTATCGTTAACGGAGTTCAAATCCGCCTTGAGAGCGTCATAGGTATTGCCGAGAGTTTCATATTCATCCTTATCGTCTTGAACCACAGTGCCGCCATAGTTCTCAATCATGCTCTGGTAAGAGCCTATCGTATCCAGAGTCTCTTTGAGCTTATCGAGATCGCTGCACGGGTCGGCTTCCAGGCGTATGTTATCGACATACATCTCAAGGGTTTTGTGCGGCATCCTCTGCATAAACAAAATCCTTCTAATATTACTGTTACGGAAATACCAGTTGAGTTTGATCCGTACTTCCGTCCATTGATTAGGCTCAAACCCCAGCTCTATATCCCACTGATGGACAAGTTGTAATGTTACCCTGGTAGATTCGCTGGAGGGATTGTATACATCGAAGACCAAATATTCATAAGGCCGCCAGTCATTCACGAGGTTCTCATTGCCATCCCTGTCCGCCATGCTTATGCTCAGGTAAGGATGTGAAGTTAAATAATGCGGTGTATAAACTGCATGGCCGGAATACGAGCCTCCCTTGGCGTAAGCGGTGCTACGTTCCCATGTTATCTTATCTAGATATAGCGATGAATCCGCCGATTTGTTCCATCGTTGGTTAAAAAGTGCCGCGTTTTCGAAAGTCTCCAGCGTGGTGGTAATTTTTTTGCTGGCAAGTAATTCGTGCTTCCTCAACACACTGCCTGTCAGGCGAACTTCATCGATCAGCCCGGTCCATTCGGCATAATTATTGTTCATAGCCCCGATATTAAAGTTCGAAGTTGGATTATGCGGCGAGCCGCTCTTATGGCCTTTTGTCGCCGTCTGCCATACGCCGGTTTCAAGATTTTTGACGTGGAACGTCACGCCGCCGACGGTATCGCTCGCGTCAAACGACACAGCTATGAAGTAATCCGTGTTCTCGTAAATACGTATGCCGGAATAAACGTCTTCATATCCGGCTGAACCGTATCCACCGTCACTGGTCCAGGTGAGCCGCAAATCGGCAACAGTGTTGACAGAGTTCCCGACGGCAACGTACCAACTTCTCTGAGTGCCGCTGGTGAGATATTGGCCGGCAATAAGCTGGAAACGGGTAGTTGTCTTGCGAACATATGCCTCAAGGGTAAAATCGGTAACGTGGAAGGCGGGGGCGTCCGCATGGTAGAAACAGCGATTTGAACCGCTTCCGAAGTTGGCAGCCTTGGCGTTGGGCAGGTTGCTTTGCACAATCGGATCGTCAAATTTCGACCCGCTCCCGCTCGACGGCAATGTGTACTGCGTAGGCGCGGTGGAGCTTGTGCTCAAGGTGAACTCGTTCGGGCCAACGTCAGTAACAAATCCCGTCGCGTCACCCTCGAAACGCCAGTAGCCAATGACATTGTGCAGGCCGTTAAGCAATTGAGCAGAATTTAACACCACGTTGGACAGGCGAACTTCGTCAATCAGCCCGGTCCACCCGTAGATATCGCTATTGTCAATAGCGCCTATCCTGAACTGTCCGGTAGTATTAAGCGGCGAGCCGCTCTTGTGGCTTTTCGTTGCCGTTTGCCATACGCCGGTTTCAAGGTTTTTGACGTAAAATTTCACACCGGCAACCGTATCACTTGCGTCGAACGACATCGCCACGAAATAATCCGTATCTTCATTGATGACGATGCCGGAAAAAACATCTTCGTATCCGGCGGTCCATCTTGCGCCATCGCTGCTCCATGCGAGAGTCAGTTGGTAGGCCTCCGCACCATGATCGGTGCCAACTACAGTCAAAGCCCAACTTCTCTGATTGCCGGTGGTTTTGTATTGGCTGACAATGCTCTGAAAACCGCTGGAAGGTTCTGCCCTGCGGATATACGCCTCGACGGTGAAGCTGCTGACGTTGAAGGCGGCGGCATCGGCACGGTATAAATAGCGAATCCTGTTTGTGCCATAGCTGAAACTGCCGGCCTTGGCATTGGCGGCGCCGCTGCCTGGAATCGGATCGTCGAATTTCGACCCGGCTCCGCTCGACGGCAGCGTGTACTGCGTCGGCACGGGGGAACTTTTGCTCAGGTCGAAATTGTTCGAGCCGGAGTCATTGACAAACCCCGTGGCATCGCCCTCAAAACGCC
>JAIORC010000398.1 GCA_021108335.1 Phycisphaerae bacterium | reverse complement strand
CATACCATTTAAGTGTAATTCCCGTGCTGCCGGTCAGGCCGGAACCTTTCAGCCAGCAGGAAAATCTGTACGTTTTTCTGCCGACTACCTTGACCTCCTGGGTCCACTTGCCCTTGGCGGTTCTGCCGGCATTGGCGTTGGACATCTTCAGGCTGTGCGAAGCGGAATGGCTGGTTTCGGATACATACTCGCCCTTGCACGGACAGGCTTTGTCCCACCCGTTAAAGCTCCAGCCGCTGACCACGCCCTTCGTATTCGATTCCATATCGGAATTTCGCAACAAGTTGGCGGCACATGCCGGAACCGTAAACAATAATACGACAGTGCTGATTAAAATAAACATAACTCTCATTTGGTTCTCCTGTGATGGGAATTAAGTTAAATCTGAAAGGTTCAAAAGATACACAACCCAAGACGAAGTTCTGGGTTGTGATGCCGGTGTAGTCTGTCGTTATTTAATCCGACTGCCTTAGGGCTACACGCCCATCCACTCGACATGCCCATCCAGATAAAGGACGTTTCGCCCCATATTGTGGGGCGGGCTTCCGCTTCCTGAGAAGTTATCTCCGTCGGCATCTTCGAGCATCCAGACGTTGCTGGCTCCGCCGTCGTCTACTCTTTCGGCCTCGAATAACGTCATTGGCATTACCCGCGGATTAGATGGATATCCAAACAGGCGGGGCGAGGGATGCACGATATAAAACGTCGACGTCATCGCGTTATTGGAGGGGCAAATCCACGTATTGTCACTGTCTCCAAGATAAGGCTCCAGAAGCCAGGTAAGGTACTTACCTCTCCACGCAAGGCCTTTGGACTTGGATGGTATTATCTGTCCGATGTAGCAGGGGCCTGGCAGATAGCGATTATTGCTATTCCCGTACATGCATATAGCCAAACCAACTTGTTTCTCGTTTGAGGCACAAACCATCCGCCGAGCCAGTTCCTTTGCCCGGTTCAGTGAAGGTAACAGGATGGCAACCAAAAGAGAAATGATGGCGATTACGACCAAAAGCTCTATGAGCGTGAAAGCTTTTAATTTAGGATTAATCATAATGCCAACCTTTCAATAATAATCCCGGAACAGCGTAAAAGCGACTGGGCCGCAGGCTGGGCACCGCACGAACTCCTTCAAAAGAAGGAGAAGGGTGTGCCGAGCATACTACCCGCTCGGCACACCGATGAACAAGTAACTTGCTGCGGCTTTCTATTTCTTTCGTCGGCGAAGGGCAAGCGGCAGGCCAAGCAGAAGCAACGTCATAGTCGCTGGTTCGGGAACAGGAGCCGTTACACCTGTGCCGGTGTCGTCCAATTTAAGGTGATAGTTGCTGCCGACCTGGGTAACAACACCCAAAGCCGAGGTCAGTCCCGTGGCATAAGACCATAGGCGGCCATCGACCGTGTCAGTGCCGCTGCCGGCGTTGTGCAGGTCGATTAGTTGCTCAGCTTCACCAAGATCGTAGTTGAGAGTGTGCGTGGCTAGGCTGTTCACAGCCGTTGACTCGCCCTTTAACAAATCCTGGCTGAAGATGCCTACATCGTCGATCTGGCCGTCGAAATAACTGGTTCCAGTTCTGCCGAGCCAGAGTCCCGCACCAGCACCGCCACCGCCGAATTGAATGTAGTGGTCCGTCGCTGCGCTGCTGCCTCGCAATACACCGTCAACGTACAGCTTGAGGCGGAGACCATCGCCGTCGTGATGGCCAGTACTGTCGACATATCTGTCGAATACGCCAAGAAAATGGTGCCACTCATTGTCGGCATAATTGCCACTCGGCAAAGTATAGGACGCAGAATGATAGGCGCTATTACTAAGTCTGACGCCCCAGGTCAACTGCGTGCTGTTATTGGTTATATAAGCCCTGTACCTGTATTGGGTGTCGTAGTGAACAAGCAGGCTCTTGCTACTTTGCACGGCGTCAGTCTTAAACCATAGGGAAACCGCAATATCGTTACCCTGATCCCAATTATAACTACTGCCATTGGGAATATCGACGTACTCGCTAGTACCGTTGATATCCAGGGCGTTATTCAATTTGCCGGTAACGTAACTTGGCGTCCCGACGGGATGCGTTCCGTTATAGGTACTGCCCGACGGTGCCGAGTTGTTCAGATTGTCATTCATCTTCCAATAACCGACAAGTCCAGCCTGTGCCGACGAGGCCAACAGAGCAACTATTGCAACCACCATCAACATTGTTAATGTTACTATTTTTTTCATCTCATTTCTCCTTCTGTAAAATATCCAACTAAATGTTTCCTCAAAGCCGGAACCGTTCCGGTTTTCCCTTTTTTCCTTTTCTTCATCTTTTCATACCTCGACCTCCTTTTATCTCGATATTTCGGTGGATTGTCTGATTATCAGCTTGGGTTCAAGGATAATATGCCTGTGTTCTTCTTTTTCTTTAGCGTCGATTTTTTTCAGCAGCAGGTTGATTGCTTCGGCAGCCAGGTTGTCCACCGGAAAAGCAACCGTGGTCAGGGGTACATCCATGGAATGGACAAGCTCGATGTTGTCGAATCCGGCGACAGCCAGGTCCTGGGGCACCTTCATGTTGCATTCTCGCGCAGCCTGAAGTATCCCGAAGGCAACGAAGTCATTGACGCCGATAATAGCCGTCGGCCTGTCCTGCATGGACAGAAGCTGCCTCGTTGCCCGTCGGGCCTGCCTTGTCCCAGCAGTACCAATCAGTACCGTCAGGTCTTCCGCCAACGGAATATTGCGTTTGTAAAAAGCTTTCCTGTAGCCGTTTATCCTGCCTCGGGAGCCTTCAGGGTCGTCACAGATCAATCCGATCCGCCGATGCCCCGAATCCAGAAGGTGGGAGGTGAGCGTAAAAGCAGCCCGTTCGTCATCATAACTAACGTAATCGACGTCCAACTGCCCCATGTTGCCCAGAACGACAAACGGAAAATTCCTCCGCTTCATATCCAGAAAGTAGTCAAAATGAGACAGGTTCACCTCGTTTTCAGCACAACCGACCAAAAGCCCGTCAAACCTGCCGGCCATGAACAGCCGGATATATTCGGCCTTTTTCTGAAGCTTGTTGCCGATAATGCCAAGCAGCATGTGAAAGTTGCTTTCGGCTGCCCTATCCTCAACGGACTTGGCCAGCGACGCAAAAAACGGGTTCTCGATATCGGTGACTATCAACCCCAGCGTATGCGTCCGCTTGCTCCGTAAAGACTTGGCCAGGATGTTAGGCTGATAATTCATTTCCCGTGCAAGATTCAATATTCTCTTGCGTGTGCGGGCATTGATCCCCGCTCCTTCATTATTGAAGGCACGGGAAACGGTAGACTTTGATACATCCGCCAACTGTGCCAGTTTTTCGATGGTTACGCTCATCAGCAATTACCTGTCCGGCAGTTTAAGGGAATCGTTCCCGTTTTTCACAAAACTACAGTTTTTTCTTGATATTAAGTAGGTTTTCCCGCCAATCGAGCCTTGTGCTCATACTTTTTTATATCATACGGAATCGTTCCCGTCAAGTCCTTTTCTCAGAATAATTGTGGAAAAAGTGGCTGGAATGCGTACTAGTGTCAAACTATAATGCTCCCCGAAACAGAAAGGTTTAATATGGCCAGGATAGTTAATATTATCAATTTCATTCGTGGGCATGAGTCGCGAGATTCGCAACTCGACCTGCTTGAACCGGTGGTAAACCAAATCCGTCTGGTCAAGCAACACAATCTGCCCGCAACGTTTCTTATCCAATATGACGCAATGAAACAGGATCGCTTCGTTGATCTTCTCAAGGGCGAACTTGACCGCGAAAAACACGAAATCGGCATCTGGCTGGAAGTTGTCCAGGAACTTGCTGAACGCGCGGGATTGAAATGGCGCGGCCGGTCTCCGTGGGATTGGCATGTAGACGTCGGTTTTACTGTCGGTTATACGCCGGCTGAACGCGAGCGGTTGGTGGACGTATTGATGGAAGATTTCCGCTCCATATTCGGGGATTATCCCGCCTCGGTCGGCTCGTGGTTCATCGACGCCCATACATTGGGCTACATGTCCGACCGCTATGGCATTACAGCCTCGTGCAACTGCAAAGATCAGGTGGGCACAGACGGCTATACCCTTTGGGGAGGCTACTGGAATCAGGCATATTATCCCAGCCGGGTTAATGGATTCATGCCGGCCCAGAACCGGTCGAATCAGATTCCCGTACCCGTGTTCCGCATGCTCGGCAGCGATCCGATTTATCAATATGATTCCGGTATCGGTTCAGATTGGCAGGACGTGGTAACGCTGGAGCCGGTTTACAAGTTCGGCGGTGGATCGCCCCAGTGGGTACGATGGTTTTTCGATCAGTTAATCAACGAGCCGTGTATCAGTTTCGCTTATACCCAGGTCGGCCAGGAAAATTCGTTCGGGTGGAGCGAGATGGCTGCGGGATTGACGGATCAGATTTCGCTGCTGGCCGAGAAAGTCCGCTCCGGAGATGTCCGCGTAGAAACGCTACGGGAATCTGGACGATGGTTTCGTGAGAATTATGACCTTACGCCGGTATCGGCGGTGGTGGCTACAGAAGATCCCAAACGCGAGGGGCGAAGCTCGATCTGGTACGACAGCCGATTTTATCGCGTAAACCTGCTCTGGGAAGATCGGACTCTGCGAATTCGCGACCTTCATTTATTCGACGAGGCGTATTGCGAAAGATATTTGCAAGATAAAGCCGAGACGAATACATGCGTCTACGACACACTGCCGGTGATGGACGGCTTTCACTGGAGCGATTCCGGGACACGAGCAGGAATCCGGGCCGTCGCGGTGGACGACGAGGGATTAGACTTTACCAAGTCGCTGCTGGGTGTCGAAGTGCCCCCTGAAGTCCGCCGGCGCGGAGAGAACGAGTTGTATATTAACTGGCAATTGGCCGAAGGTGGATCGCTGGAAATATCCTGCATGGAGCGAGAACTTCACATTACCCTGAACGGTAGCCGAAAGTCGGATACGTGGGCTATGGAAATGTCGTGGGGAAAAGACAGGAATCTGCCGATTCAGCAGATGGACGAGGAGACAATTCGCTACGAGCACAACGGATTCGCATATAAACTGCGATGCCAGCACGGTAGATTCCGTCAGAAAAGCGGCATAAACTCGCTACTGATCTGTCCCGAAGCGGGTAGAATTGTTTTAAGCCCCGGCAGTGAGTAACTCGTCGAATTTCTGTAACAAATGGACATTTCTACTTTGGATTGACATAAACTATAGATAGATAATTGCAGTTGTTGTAACGGGAACATAAGATTCTTTGTTGCACCGAAAACTTTATACGAGATAGTAGACTCTGCAACGGGCTCAGTAATTACAGAACCATCGGATAAGTGATATGAAATGGATTAAACGTGAACAAGTGCGGGAAGATTTGGAAAATATTCTTGTTGTTGCCAGGCAGCCTGTTGAGCGATTTTTGTGCGAGGTTGAGTTTGCTGAGGAGTTGAATAGGCTTCAGGGGCCTTCCAGTGGGCGATGGCTGAAGTTGATAAGCCAGGCACGGGCGATTGTCGATAAGATGGTTGCGTCGGGCAAGGTTAATCACCTCAAGAAGGCTGTCCGCCAGGCAGAGGAGGTTCTTTCTCCTATCGGCAAGGCGGCTAAGAAATACACGGTTCACTGTGTCGGTCATGCGCATATTGACATGAACTGGATGTGGTCCTGGCCGGAAACCGTAGCTGTGACCAATGACACATTTACGACGGTTCTCAAGCTGATGGAGGAGTTCCCGGACTTCTGCTTTTCGCAGAGCCAGGCGTCGGTCTATGAGATTATCCGCGAGCACAACCCCGAACTTTTTGAGAAGATCAAACAACGCGTAGCCGAGGGGCGATGGGAAATCACCGCGGCCCAATGGGTCGAGGGCGACAAGAACCTTGTTTCCGGTGAAAGTCTTACTCGTCATCTATTGTACACCCGGCGCTATATGAAAGAACACTTCGGACTTGAGCCGGAAGATGTTCCGCTGGACTGGGAGCCGGACACGTTCGGCCACGCCCATACCATCCCGACGATTATATCGCGTGGTGCAGTAACGCGCTATTACATGTGCCGAGGTGGGGCAGACGACAAGCCGCCCGTATTCTGGTGGCAAGGCCCCGACGGCAGCCGCATTCTGGTGAACATCGAACACACGTGGTACAACGACCACATCAGCCCGCATAATGTAAAAGGCCTGTTATCGTTCTGTGAAAAAACCGGTCTGAAAGATTGGATGCTGGTTTACGGCGTCGGGGATCACGGCGGCGGGCCGACACGACGGGACCTGAAATTGTGCCGGGAGATGAACTCCTGGCCGATCTTCCCGAACTTCTGTTTTGACACGACGAAAAAATACTACGAAATTCTCGAAGCCCAGGCAGACAAGTTGCCGGTTTTGGATCAAGAGTTGAACTTTGAATTTACCGGCTGTTATTCATCGCAGAGTCTGATCAAGAAGACCAATCGCCTTGGCGAAAATTTTACCGAACAGGCGGAAACCGCCGCCACGCTTGCCTGGCGGGTGCTGGGGAAGAGCTATCCAGGCGACAAGCTGCGTCAGGCGTGGGTCGACACCATCTTCGGCCATTTCCACGACATCCTGCCCGGTTCGGGAGTGGCTGCGACGCGTGAATACCATTCGGGGCTGTTCCAGAAAACTGCCGCGACGACCGGGATAATTACGACACAGTCGCTGCGTGCTTTAGCGGCTGCGGTCGATACTTCGTTCGCAGCCGACGAGCCACCAGACGTCCATCCGATCTTACAAAACATCTCCATGGGCGCGGGAGTTGGCCGGGGCGCATATTTGGGAGTGGTTTCCTCCGTTGGACATTCCGACAATCCTGCCCGTGGGTTCGTCGTTTTCAACCCAACCGCGTGGGATCGCGATGAGGTCGTCCGCTTCAGCGTCTGGGATTCGGAAACCGACGATGTCCAAACAAAACGGTTTATCGTTTGTATGCCGGATGGAAGGGAAATACCAGCTCAACGAGTTACTCAGGGAGACTATTGGGGCCATAGATATATCGACTTATCCGTACCTGTTTCCGTTGCCGCGATGGGCTACACGACCTTTGCGGTAAAGGAAGCCGGCCCGATCCCCCAGCCAACGTCTTTTGGATATGATGTCCACTTCGAAGAAAAAATCGAAGGCGGCGTCAGTAATCTTTTGGTTCCAAGACCGCACAGTGAAAGCTATGTGGGCGACTGGGCCATGGAGAACGAGTTCCTGACAGTGGAGTTTGACCGGCAAACAGGCGGTATAATCAAATTGGTGGACAAGGCAACCGGCCGAAATCTGGTTTCGCCCGATAATCCCGCCGGTTTGCTGGAGTATATTCTGGAAAAGCCAGGGGAAATGTCGTCCTGGGTCCTGCATGATCCGAAGAAGCGCGTTTGCCCGTTGGAGGTGGTATCGTTTAAGCCTGCAATGAGCGGCCCGCATGCCGCTTCGTTCGAGGCAAAACTCAAGCTGAACGACTCGACGTTTTCGGTGGAGTATATTTTGAATGCCGGCCAGTCGCAGTTGGAAATCGCAATCAAGGCGAATTGGCTGGAGCGCGGCGGGCCGGAAATCGGTACGCCGTCATTGCGTATGCAGTTCCCGCTGGCCTTGGCCGACGCCAAGGGTCGCTACGAAATCCCATACGGCTCGATAGAGCGGAAACTCAACTCCGGCGAAGAAGTGCCGGCCTTGCGATGGGCGGACATTACCGGAAAGCTGAATGATACTAATTCAACCGCCGGTTGTGCGCTGCTGAACGATTGTAAGTATGGTTATTCCCTGGACGGCTCAACCTTGCGTGTAACTTTGCTCCGTTCCAGCTACGAGCCGGACCCGTTGCCGGAACTCGGCGAACATGAAATCCGCCTGGCGATGGTGCCGCACGGCAAGACGATGAAAACGGCGGAGTTGGTTCAGCTTGGTGCGGATTTCAATCATCCGCTTATATCCATGGGCACTGACATTCACAAAGGCGATCTGCCGGCGGTCAGCGGCGGGGTCATTACATGCAAGCCTTCCAACGTGCTGATTACGGCTGTCAAGAAAGCCGAGGATGAGGACGCCGTTATCGTCCGTCTCCTGGAGACAGCCGGCAAAAACACCACCGCAAACGTAACGCTGAATACCAAACTCATGGGCACAGCGGTAGACGCGGTTGAGGTGGATTTGATTGAGCGTCCACAGAAAAATTCTACGGCCGCCGTTACGAAAAACGGTTTCCGCGTAAAATTGCCAGCCAACGGAATCGCCAGCGTGAAAATAAACTTTAAAAAATAGCCTGCGGACTTTATCTGAGACACGACCCGTCCGGAACAGAGCTTAAAGGGAAACACCATGAAGCGAAGTGAGATAAACGGTTATCTACAAGCGGGGATGACGTTTTGCGAGCGGCAGAATTTTCATTTGCCGAAATGGGCCTATTGGTCGCCTGCGGACTGGGCCAAAGCCGGCCACGATGCGGATGAAATTCGCGAACGGCAGCTCGGCTGGGATATAACGACATTCGGCTCGGACGACTATACGAAGCAGGGACTGTTGGCGTTTACGATCCGCAACGGCGAGCTGTGCGACCAACCGGACCGCATGGTAAAGGATTACTGCGAAAAACTCCTGCTGGTTGACGAAGGCCAGTTGACGCCAACACATTTTCACTGGTCGAAGATGGAAGACATTATCAATCGCAGCGGCGGCCGATTGATTCTGGAGCTTTGGAACGCCGATCCGGATACCGAACAACTGGACGAAGTCAACGAGGTTGTTGTCAGTATCGACGGCATTGAACGTACCGTGTCTCCGGGCGAAAAGGTCATTCTCGAACCCGGCGAGTCGATTACGCTTCCGCCGTTTATGTATCACAGGTTCTATGCCGAACCGGGCAGCGGCATGGTGCTTGGCGGCGAGGTTTCGCGGGTCAATGATGACACGCACGATAACCGATTCCTTCAGCCGTTACCGCGTTTCCCGGCTATCGAAGAAGACGAACAACCACTTTTCCTTTTGTGCACGGAATACCCAGCGGCAACTTGATTCATGAAAATTTGCATTGGCGGATTCGAGCAATATGATAACGTACGATATTGTTTGCACATTTGAAACGTGCTTATAGACAGGCAGTCTCCCGTTTAGTGGAGTATGGTGGTTTTCACGCCCGTATAAGAGGTGTTCTCAATAATCTCCCCCGCACCACAAAACCGAGCGCATATCAACAGTGCAACGGCCGCAAATAGTATGTTGGTTTCGGCAGGGTATTTATTCAAATACCTTTTTGCAAAGCGATGGGATGTCCCCGTTCGGCGCTGTCGAGTGCGCCCAAACAAATTGAAAGGCTTTTAATCGACTCAGCGATATCGGTAATAGGCTTTTGTCCGGTTCTTACGCATTCGGCGAAGTGGTCAAGTTCTGCGGCATACGGATCGGTGCGTGTTTTGATAATGTTTGGATCGAGATATGAGGTGCTGCCGTTTGTATACTGAACCAGTGTCGCATCGTCGGTACTGTTCCATGTAATTGTAGCCTTTGTGCCGATTAACATAATCTGTTCGCGAGTCGGATATCCGCGCGGGTTGAGCATTGTGAGGTTCTGCTCGACGGAGCCAATAGCACCATTTTCGAAACGTATGGTAGCCGTAGTGAAGTTGTCCATCTCCATCGCTTCGTCAGGGTCGGGGTAGAATCGTCGGGTGGCTCCATGCACGCGAATGGGGCGGCTATCCACGAAGTGGCATAGGGTATCCACATAATGCGGGCCATTATGCAGAAACTGGCCACGCATCTCTTTCTTATAATAAGGCGAGCCTTTGGGATAGGGGAAAAACGCTCCCTTGACCGACATTCGGGCGTAGATAATTTGTCCCAATTCTCCGCGTTCAATCAGATTTTTTATACATTGCGTCATTGGCTGAAAACGTCGCATATGGGCAGCCATGAACGTAATCCCGTTGGATTCGACTGCATGGGCCATCTGCCGGGCCTCTTCCATGTTCATCGCGATAGGTTTTTCGCAAATAACGTGCTTGCCCGCACGTGCAGCCGAAACTACCTGGCGAGCATGCAACCAGTCGGGCGTGCAGATATCCACCGCCTCAACTTCCGGGTCTTTGAGAACGTCCTCAAAATCGGTGTACCATTTTGCCCCGTATTGTTCGGCATATTTTTTAACGCCTTCTTCATTTATGTCACAAAGCGTAACGAGATTAACGCTATCCAAACCGGCTAGAACAGGCAGGTGGTTGCTGGTTGCGATGTTCGGTGTTCCCGCTCCTATAACTGCGATTTTTAACGGTTTCATTCCCGGGTTCCTGTCAAGTTATATGAGGTAAGATCAACTACTTCGACGTGATGGTTGGCAGCACTGTGTCGGGCGGCTTCCAGAACGGCCAAAACGCTCGCTCCGTCGGAAGCATTCGCCGGTACAGACCGATCACACAAAAGGTAGTCAACGGTTTCTTTGCACAGGGCCGACAACGGATCGTGATAGAACGGAATCCTTGTAGTCGTTTCACCCCCGATACGGATGGATGGAAATAAATCGCGTACTTCAATCGCCCCAGCCGTTCCTGTTATATCCAGCCAACTGGTCTGCCCGGATCGCTTGGGTACGCGTCCTGTAATCAGTGTTGCGATAACACCGTTGTCATAGGTAATGACAAGCTGGCCGAAATCCTCCATTCCAACTTTGCGATAATCTTCGTAAAAAAACGTGTCCTGCTCACAGTAAACGGAGACGGGACTGCTGTCGATCAACCAGTTGAGATAATCAATTGCGTGAAACCCCGCGGTCGTAACATCGCCGCCGCCATAGGCGTCAAGATAGCCCGCCGAGGCGGTGAACCCCTCCAGCGGCCCGGAAGCCCAGATATAACTCATCGTTATGGCAAGTAAGTCGCCAATTGTCCCGCCGGCAATCTTTTTTTGCGCCTCCACCAGCGGACTGTGATAACGCAACGGCAGGCCCAGGATGAGTTGATGGTCGGCTTGGTCTGCCGCTCGCTGAAGGGCCATCGCTTCGGTGGCGGTTTTTGTGACGGGCTTGTCGCGGAATACGTGTTTCCCGGCGGCGAAACACGCCCGGCCAAGCTCTAACGCCCGGGACGGTTCGCACATCAGGCTAACGAGATGCACGTCTTCGCGTTCAAGCAGCTTTTTATAATCATCGCCGTAAAAGTCTGCCTCGAATCCCTCGGCATATCGACGATCGTCATCATCACTGCGGCCTTCGCGCACAGCCTGGTCAATGTCCGGATAGCTGCTGACGGCAACAACTTTGACTCGCGGATCACGGCTTAGGCCCTGCTCGTATGAATGCTGTCCCCTCAATCCTATGCCGATAACTCCAACGCCGATTATCCGTTCGCTCATGAACCATTCTCCGCTGTTTTTCCGGGACTTTCGAGTGTCTCAAATGTCTGTATTACACTACTGCCGGCCTTGTCTCCACCAGGAAGTTTGAAAAGGGGCCTTCCGCCGCCTTTCAGTTTCAGACCATTTACAACCACCCGCACATTCAATGCCTTATTCAACGGATTCGACAAAGCAATGCTGACTTTCCGTTTGTTTAATTGCATCAGTAAAAGACAAGGCTGATTTACGCTTACCGATGTTTTCTCCAGTTTGAACTCGCCCGCTTCGCGGAAAACCGCCGCTACCACATGGCCCAGCCTCACAGCCTGCAATTTTGGCTGATTTGAGATCACTTTTAATATTTCGCTCTCGATCCGTTTTACTGTTTCCGGCATTGCCTTGATTTTGACGTCTGGAATAACGACATAGCAATATCGACTGTTCCGCGTTTGTGCGCCGTGGTCTATCCACAGCTTGAACACATCCATACCGGCGGTGTCGAACTTTTTCCATTTGGCTCCAATGCCCGCCCAATTACCGCGTTGGACATCATTGGTCAAGCAGACATTGTTCCCCACATTCAGGAAAACGTAACCAACCCCGTTGTGCCATACCCATTGTATTTTGCCTAGATCACAATTTGATTGTTTTTTCAAGGGTTTTGTCGAATTTGAAGTATACACCGGGCCATTCAACAAGCATTGATTAGCCGTTGTAGCTACCGTGTTTTTCGTAGGGCAATCAATTCCGCTTCCCAGGCATACGTAATAATCGTCGCCAAACAGCCACGTCTTGTATGCGGTCAGTTTGTCCTCCTTCAGGTCCATAGCCGCCAAGCCATACATGCCGTTGCTTACTCCACCCACGAACGACGTCTTGCCGCGCCTTCGAACCGTCTTTGGGTTCATCGGTGTTGACTTCTGCTCCACCGTGGTTCCAGGTATTTTTTGCCAGTCCCAGACCGGGAAGATGTCGTAATATTCTTTGCCGGTTTTGTATAGCAGATTCGCGCCGTCGGCCAGGTGATGCGACTTTTTCCCTTCATTGTTGCATAGCTCGCTGCGGTACAGCCGCTTGGAATACATGCGTACCGAGGCGGTATATGCAGGACGATGATGCATCATGTAATCTGCGCACCAGAAGTGGCGATTGCCTTTCAGCGGTTTGGCGCGGGAATCGCCACGGGCTACGTAGACCAGATTCTGGTATGCCTTTTTATCGGAGTCCCCCATCATCACCAAAAATTCCGCCGCACTCGCCGAATGGTTGGCAGTGCGGCCGGGGCGCGTTATCTCGCGTCCGATAGCGCCATATTCAAATGTACCACCGTGTATCATCCATCGGCTGCCTTCCAGAATGAAGTCTCGCAGGATTTTCATCTGCTCTGCCGGAATGGAAAATTTGGTATCTGAGGACACATACACGAGCTTTGCCAGTTCTGCAATATATGATTGGCCATAACCGCCGGAATATAATAACGGGCCGTGAAACAAAAAACTGAAATCCGGTTGTACGCCGTCTTTGCCGGGGCGGGAGATGTGAATTTCCCGCCAAAGTCGGTCGAACGCTTCGGCAACGGTCTGGGGCGATTTTTCGAACAGCCCCCGCATAATCTGAACGCGAAGTCCCCATGCCAGGTTTGCACCGGTCCACCACGACTTTTTCCAGTCGGCACGTTTGAGAACTGCGATAGTCTTGGCAAGATGCTTCGGCTGTGCCTGATCGCCAAGCAACAGAAATGTTTTGCTTAAGGAAAACGAATGGCCAAGTTGGTCCCACCACCAGTTACCGCTCTTCGGATCGCGTTTGAACCAATAGTCCAGCGCCAAATCAATTTTCGCTTTCAATTTGGCATTACCGTACTGAGAAGAGTCTTTGGAGGTAAACGCCCGAGCCATATTTCCGATACGCCCCAGATGTCTCATTGCACCCCAGTTAACCTTCTGAGCACTTATGTAATCAACGTCTGCCCAGGATCCGTCTGGTCTTAGAGATTGCGCCGCCTCTGCGGCAAGTTTGCTGATTTTGGCCATACCGATTTTTTTCAGTCGTGTTCGCTCAATATCGATAAGCCTTTGCCTTAACGTCTGCATGTCCCGTTGTGATGAATTGCCTGCGTCATCCTGTCTGGAGGTTGTGGTCGTGGTTTTCATGGTAGCCCCAGACTGCCCAAGAGCCTTCCTACCGCCGACAAAAAACACCGACACGAAAATGCCAACGATTATGACAATAGATTTCAATGGTACTTCCTTTCTTTTCTTTCCAGAGCAGTTTAGACAATGAGGATATGTTGGAGAGAAGTAAAAATAAAAACAGAAGCTGTGTCTCAGTTGGAATGCAAAACTACTCGTCAAAATTCGCCCAATAGTCGTCGTAATAGTCGTCGTCATTGTAGTCAATAGTTTCTCGATCATTCCATAACTCATCAATGTTCTCAATGCGATTATATTTCGCGTGTCCGTCGCCATACCAGACGTTGACGCCATCGCCATGGCTTTCGAGGACATGGCCCGGATGGCTGAAGACATCCGCCAGCCATGCCTTGCTGCCGAGATCAAGTACTGTCTTAATGAGATTACCGTCAACGTCATAACCTCGTCGATAATAACTTCTCGCATGGGTCCAGCCGAGATGTGTATCTTCCGCGAGCAGGTTAGGCACTGTAGCCCCCGGTACGCAATTGTTGTGATTAGTATCCCCGTGTGAATTCATGAACACTGATGACCTCATGCTTGGACATATCCAGAGGTCACTTTGATGGTCCAGGAGGCCCACCTTGGCCAGAAGTCCGATGTTCTTGAAACCACAGCCGCCATCGGGATAATAGAACCAATAGTAGGAATACTGACCACCGTATGTCGGAGGCAGTTTCGCATTATTCTCATTTGTATAAAGGTGTACTGAGGTTCCGATACCTCGAACGTTACCCAAGCAAACCACACGCTTGGCAATTTTCTTTGCCCTGTTCAGGCTCGGCACAAGAATGCTGACCAGCAGTGCGATGATCGCAATCACCACAAGCAGTTCGATAAGCGTAAAGGCCTTGGATTTGCGATTGATGATTTGCAATTTTCGATTGAGCATGACAGCACTCCCAATTACGGCGGCCAGCGCGACCCTTGGGTATCAGGGCCGCGCTAACCACCGCCGTTTCTATTTACCATAGTCGGCCGGATCGGCGCCGTAAATCACCAAACCCACACTACCAACATAACAACCGGCTATGCCCATTTGTCCTTCGATGAAAACTCAGGACCTGCGGCGACGACGAAGCAACACGCCGATACCGCCAAGACTCAGCAGCGCCATCGTCGCCGGCTCGGGAGTATAGGTAATCTCAAGCATGGGACGCAGAGAAACTGTTCCATGCTCGCTCGTGTAGAAGCTGCTCCTGGCAGAGCCGCCAGCGGATATTAGGAGCCCGGCATTGTCGGATGGGCTGTCGACCCAGCTTTGGAGCATGGTAGTCCTGGTGATATCCCAGGAATAAAACTGAACGGTATTGAGGACCCATGTCTGTGCCAGTCGGTCGGCTACGTAATCCGTGCCGGATGTTGAACAGCCGGCCGATCCGGCCCAGTCGGTTGGAGTTGTGGCGTCGTATTCCCTGTAATTCCAGCAACTTGAACCGGCCTGTGCGACTGGTGGCCAGCCACTGGTCCCTTCCACCCAGTCCTTGTTCGCCGCGGCTACTTCGTAAAGATTCACTGCCTGGTTTCCGGAGACACTGTAGGCGTACAAGCTAAGGGTTGCACTGGTGATTGTCTTTCCGCTGAGGCCGCTAAGGTCGAACCGGATAATGCTATTTGAGTTAGTCCCACTTCCTCCTATAGTGCCAAAGGCTCCATTACCGCCGGTATTACCGTCGGGGTAATCACTACGAAGGTCGTTGTCCTCGGTTCCGGCATACACTCCGGTAACAGAATTGCTTACTCCTTCTTGGAAGGTAACCGTATCGGCTATCAGGCTTGAACCCGTCAGCAATACTGTCAGCACTGCAATTCCTGCAATAATTGTTTTACTAGTGTTCATTTTTCTTTCCTTTCTTTTCTTGTTTGAAAAGTTTTTCAGCTTGTTAAACCTCTTCCTTATTTGAAATTGTTGAACTCTTCCACCTCTACTACTCCTTTCCTGTTTTCCTTGTCATATTGCTCTCCCTGGCTTCACCCGAACCCCGTGCTTTCTTTCGTTGTCGTTCTCTTTTTCTCTTCCATACGCTTTCTCCTTGTAGCTAAAGTTTTAATGTTCTTTGCCGCCCGGCGGGCAGCACGTTCCAAGTTCCTCCAAGGCGAAGGACAACGATTTGGACGGCATATCTATAGTGGATTTATCGAGCTTTTTTATCAGCATCCGCACGGCTTCCCGACCCATCCGGCGCTCAGGTTCGATCATCGCGGAAATATACAGCCCCGATTCGCGAATGACATCACTTCCGAACGACTCGCTGTTAAACGTTACCATCGACAGGTCTTCGGGAACTCGCAGGCCCGAAGCCAATGCCGCATGGAGTACCGGCATGGCGCTGGCAATCCAGTAAACGACCACTGCGGTGGGCCTGTCGGGGGCGTCCAGCCAGTTCTTGGTGAAAGCGACTTCTTCGCCGCCTGGAACGCGGCCTTTGTCCGGCCTGATCGTCCGGGGTTCCAGTCCCACAGACCGCATCGCCTGCTCGTAGCCTCTGCAGCGGTCTGTTGCGCTGTAATGGGCCTCTGCGATACCATCGCGGCCTGTAATGTAATCAACATAGGCGATTCGCCGATGTCCCAGGTTCAGCAGATGCTCTGTCGCCCGTCGGCCCGCCGCCAGATTGTCCGGATACACGCAATTCGTCTCGCGCTTCGTGTTAATCCACACTGCGGGGATTTTATGACGCTGAATCATGCTCTCAAGCTTGGCAGGAAGCTGGTGGGTGTAATCGATCAGCAACCCATCAGACATCATGTATCGTAGAATCTTGGGCACGTAACCCTCGCTGGACAATTGCTCATCCGGGAGCTTGGCCAGCGTCAGATGCATGTCCTGTTTGGCAAGCTCGTCGTGCATGCCCTCAAGAAGGAGAGTGGGCAAATAGCTGCAAGTGCGGTGGGTACTCAGCAGCAGCGTGGCGCAGTCGAAACGGCCCGTTCGAATGGCCCGGGCTGAACTGTTGGGGATATACCTCAGCTTTTGAGCGGCTTTGAGAATTTTCGCAGCCCGTTTTTGACTGATTCCAGCCTGCCTGCCCTTATCGTTCAGCACACGGGAAACCGTAGCCGGATCAGTACCCACCTCGCTGGCAATGTCTTTGAGTGTTATTCTCACTTCGTTACCTCGCCGCCAATTTACTTCCTACAAACGATTGTGTTTCATGGCAAAAACTTTTATGGAACCGGCTTCGGCGGCGATGGCCCGGATATGCTCCGGCGTGAACGCTTCGCCGTAGACGCTGGATAAAATCTTCGCCGCCTGGGGGCAGCTTACCGATGCCGCCCGGAGAGGCCCGGGTGCTTCCTGCGTAGTGTTTTTGGGTGTCATTTGGGGGCTCCCCTTCTCAAAAAGTCTGTTTTTATTGCTCAAAATACGTCTAAAAAATTTTCAAAAAAAACGGGGGCGTTTTGGACATATGTTTCATGTCCACCGTGAATTAACGGGGTTTTGTGTCTGCAAAATCTGCTCGGGCTCTCTCTTGGCGGGCGTCTCCTCCGGCTCGAAAATTCTTACTACCTGGAAACGATCCAGGCCGGAAACGCCTGCCGAACAGGGGCGAAAACGCAAAACGAAAAGAAGGTGAATCATGCGAGAACCAATTATCCGCAAACCGAACCATGTCGAAATCGACGTCCAGGGCGACCGGGACCGGGTCTGGATCGGCCGAGGCTGGACGGGCGAAGAAGGCAAACAAGAGCGAGCTGTCGTCGTCGAGTTTGGACCCGGCTGGTCGGACGGTTGGGTCGATTTTCACGCCATCAGCGAGTTCGACAAAAAACCGGATTTGCTCGACCTCATGCCGAAAGTGGTCCTCGACTACGCCGATGACTACGAAGCATACCCGCCGGAAAAACGCGAACGACTCCGCGAACAAATCGCCTCGCTTGTCCAGCGACTCAAGGCCGAAAGCAGGGTGTTCAAATGAAAACCCCGCGACTCTCTCTCGAACAGGTCGAACGTTTTTCTGCATTATCCGTTCCCGACCGCGAAGCAACCCCGTGCCGTTTCCTGTACGAAGGCCGAAGCATGAACATCGTCTCCGGCGAGGTTCTGGGGCGCGGCGTGAACGTCATCCACCAGATCGTTTATTGGAATTTCACCCGGGCAACCGCCCGGAAAATCGCGGCCTTGCTCGATTGCAAGGTCGCATTTGACAAGCAGTGAAGCCCCGGACGTTCCGGGGCTTTTTTCATTAACGCCTTTTCTTAGGAGAAAATCATGGGCGAATATCTTTACAACATGGAACACGAATCCCTCTGCAAACTCGGCACCTGCGAAAACTGGTGCTACATCCGGCGCGACGAATGTTTTGCCCTGCGGAAAGCGGGCAATTATGTCTATGCCTCGTGGGAATACATCGACCGCAATGACCGGAAGGGGCCGATCTTCCGGTTCCCCTGGCTGGACTGTTCCAAAGCCTTAGCCCCGAAGACGCTCTAACTGCGGCAGTGGCAACCGGCGTATGCAGCGTAGAAGCCGCCGACGCAACCAGCGGCGTTCAGCCGTGGGATAAAATGCAAATGAGAATCAAATCCAACTGGAATCGCAAAGCACCAATCAACGCTTTAGCCGGCCGGCGGTAGTGCTGTTGGTAATCCAAAACAACTTCGCGTTTTTCGGGTTTGGTTTAATTTTCTTAAATGGGCCGGCAACGACATCAATGCCTTTATCCCGCGACAGCGGACAGGCCTTGCCGTTGACCGTTACCTGTTTTATGCCGGTAA
>JAIORC010000161.1 GCA_021108335.1 Phycisphaerae bacterium | reverse complement strand
CACGTTCGCCGCACCTTTGCAGACTGACGTTACGGCATTCGTCTCGGGGTCAATTTTCGCCTCGTCCGCATTGATGTGGAAGAGCACATCGCAGGTATGCTTTTTATCGTCCTTAGATGTGAGAACGTCGTGGATAATCCAGAAGTCTGGTTTCACGAAAAGGATTTTTCGCGCGTGCTGGACGGTATCGAGTGTCTTTGGATGCTTTTTCCGATGTTGCCAGTCGGTATATTCACGGTATTTGTGTCGGTAGAAACCGACCACATAGTCAAGGCCGTGAGTCGTCGTCCAGCGCGTATCCGTTGCCGGCGAGGGCGTTTTCCAAGGCTTCGGCCAGACTCTGAAACGCCCCCCACCTGATCCACGAGCCTGATCCATCCCATCCACGAGAACCGTATTATGGCTACGCGTCTTAACTACGTACGCACGCCATTTCGAGCGATTGTAATTGTAACTACTCGCATCCGGCAGAAGCAGTTTCCCGTGGGCATACATCGTAACATGCAGCTTGTCTTCATGGCAATGGCTGGAGCCGAGAAGTCCGCCGTCGAAGTGCAGCATCCGCGCGTTTTTGTCCCAGCCGGACCTCATAATGTAGTGACCACTGTAAGGCATGGCGATTGAATCCTGTTTCGGACGCGTTCCCTGTTTCCCGGTGCTGATCGGATAGAGAAAATCACTTCGCTTGGGGAAAAGCCGGTAACCCTTACCCAGCAGCTCCTTCACACACATATTGTAGGAATCGTTCAGCCCGACGGCTTGCCCGTTGGGCATGCAGTTATACATCACATAATTGAACATCTTTTCAATCCGATTCTTGTAATCGGCGGGGATTTCATCCATCCGGCCGTTCATCTTTGCTATCATGAGAATGCGGACATACTGTTCCAGTACCCAACAATTGTATCCAAGCGCTAACTCATACATCATTCCGTCGGGATATACATAACCCTCAAGCTGATTGTACAGTTTGGTGATCCCGAATCGTCGCCATGCCGCGGCCTCTTTGAATTCCGGGAAAATATTACCTATTGTGAAAACAGCGAGCGACTCGGCTGTAAGCCAGTTGGCGACCATATGATTCTTGACCAGATGCCTCGCGTGCTCGGCGGACGATTTGACGATATTGACAATGATATCGTCGGTAAACTCCGGTGACCCAAAACAATCGAAGATCACGTCAGGCCAGGAATTCTGATAACGCATAGCCGTGTTGAGCGTCTCCCATGGGCCATGATACACACGCTCGTGCGGATTGCCGGAACCGTTCAGGAGTACGGGACAGTCCTCGATGAATGAATTCATCTGCTGGGCAAGCTCGCGTGCGTACTTCTCGTCGCCGGTCTTCCGGTAAGCGTGAACCAGGCAGAAGAAATGGAAGTGCCGATTCAACATCGAGTTCCATTCGATCGTCCCGGTTGGCCCCTTGGCCAGCGGGTGTACGCACCAGTTAATACGCTTGCCAAAATCGTGAACGTGTCTGTGATAGCGAACGTTGAACTTGTGTGCCATAATCGGCCCGACGCGTCTGATGCGCTTTCCGTACTTTCCGCGAAATCTGGCATCTTCCGTCGTTGCCCGCTCATTCGGAGCAAACCAGACAGGTTTCTTACGCCGGCGAATATGCTCCGCCAGTTCGTGCCGGGCAGCCTTGAAATCGCCCTTTTTGACGGCGGATTTCACCTTTTCAAGGCCGGGATAGTCGAGATCGAGCATCTCGGTAAATAACTGCCTGTCGGTGGTCCTCGGGCCGACCTTCGAGATGGAAATTTTCGCCAGCCGCAGATTCCGGATATTGAGCACGGTGCTTTTGCGATCCCGCGGGCTCCACATCCTATGAATATGGAACTTGATGTAGTCTATATCCTGCAATCCCAGGCGAGGTTTCGTCTCCGCTCCAAGCCCGGATTTATCCAGCGATCCCAACTGCAATCCCATCGTGGCTTTCGACCAGCCAAACTCATCAAAGGGGATCACAATATCCTTTGTGCCTTTGAAATCAATCCTCACATAATCGAAGTACTCGCCCTTATCCTTCGAGCCAATAGTAATGCGGATTGTAGTCTGGGAACCCACAATCCTGTTGCTCTTTATTGTGAAGACGAGGCAATTGTACGGCGTCCAATCACGAAGCACGTCGTTTGACCGGACACTCCCGGACTTGGCAATCTTCCATGTGATATCGCCTGGATTTTCCTTCGATGCTCCCTTCCACTTGCCGCCGCCGGCGGGGAAAATGTAATCATTCATCGTTTTCCCCATCTTCTTTCCCGAGTCCTGGGCGACCTCGGAAGCAGGTGGCGCGCACGAAGCGAGCGGTGCGTATAATAACAGGCAAACTGACAGGCCATATACAAAACTCAACCAGCGGGGAATTCTCTTCATCATGGAAACAGTCCTTCTTTAGTTAGTATTTACAATGCGCCGCTTCATCCACGAATGCTTGAAGCAATTCAGCATCCGCCTCGAAAAAATGATCGGATGGTGCAAGGATATAGCCGCCATTTTCGCCCGCCTGTTCAAAACATTCCCGCACGGCTTCACGTGTCTGCTCGGGGCTGCAACCCTTGAAATAGTGGAATTGATCAAAGCCGCCGATCATGCAGACCTTTCCGCCTATGCGTTTTTTCGCCTCCTGCAGATTTGCATCTCCACCCATAGCCGGAGGGGTAAAGGTCTCCATCGCGTCGGGGGCCATGCCGGCGATGCTTTCCAGGATTGGCATCATTCCGCCGCAAGTGTGATATACGATCTTCTGCCCTGCCTCGTGTGCAGCAGCGATCAATTCGCTGTCGTATGGTGCGACAAACTCATCAAACATTTTCGGAGAGATAACCGTCGTCGATGCGTCGCCCCCTCCGAGTTCGAGAATATCGTATCTGGCACCTCGTAGCGACCGAATGAAGCGTTTCTTCCTTTCCATGAGAATGGACAACAATTCATGGACCCACTGCGGATCGTCATAAGTGGCCATAATCATGGGTTCCGTGCCGACAAGGCAACAGGCGTCCTGCCAGCAACCCGGCTGGCCAAACACGTCAAAACCACAGATATGCCCCCGGACGAGTCCCCTTTCGCCATAGGCTTCGGCGGCTTTGTTCACGGCATCCACGTCACATTGCGGTGCGGTAACAAATTTGCCGATAATCTCGATATCCTTCTTTTCTTTGATCAGATGCTCCGTAACCCACGAGGTATGCTCGTTTGACTGCAGTACCATCGAAAGTCGCCCGGCCGGCGTAATGAAGGAATAACGAACCGTCGGATATTGCTGATCCGGTATTTCCTCGGATTCGATCCGCCATTGGTCGGATATGACACGTCGGCTTTCCAGGAATCCCGGCTTGACCTGAATAGGATCGAAGTAATGGCCAATGGTTTCGTCCGGCTTATGGGGGGCGACCCATAGAACGGGATCGAACCCGAAATGGTCAAAGAATTCCTCGCGGGATATCCCATTCATGTACGCATTCAGGAAAGACGGCATGACGTGATGCGTCGTTACCGGCAGCCGGTCGGGAACGCCGCCGGCAATTGCAATCAACATTCGTTGTTTCGATGTCATCATATTCCCTTATTTTCAATTCTAGACTAGAGATAATAATGTAGCTGAATGAGATAAAAGAAGAAACATTTCATCATGGTCGAGGATCGACATAAATCTCAATCCAGGCAAAATCTTCGACCTTTAACCACAAAAAAACTCATTTTAACTTTTTGCCCTTCCAGTTGGCCAGCGGCTGGATTTTGGGTGTGGGAGTTTCTTTCCAGTTTTCCCCGACCGGCTTCAGTAGGACCACAATGCGTACCCGCTCGCTTTTGCCGGGCTTTATGGTTGTAGCGAGCATCCGGGTTCCCTTGTTCTGCTTTTCTTTTTTTGTCGGTGGGGTTGTGGATACGATTTCGAATTTGGCCCCGGCGGGTTCCAGTATCTCGGCTGACAGTGTTCTGCCGCCTCTGGCCAGAATGGCCTTGGCGCCGTCGAGCTTGATATTTGCGTGCGTGAGCATGCCCCAGCGAATCTCGTCAACCGGCGAGGTTATCTCGTCCTGAATCAAGATTGCGTTCCGCTCCAGCATAGCCACGCCGCGGCGGACTTTCTTCGCCTGGCCGCGATAAGCATTGGTCATGTCCACTACCGCATGAACGCGGCTTGGCGTGGAAAGTGATTTGATTATTTCGCTGACGGAGTCCTTTTCGTTCTGATTTTTATTGCCGATGACCAGGGTGTTGTGGCTTCTCGTGCTGGTGCGGTAATAATTCCATCTTCGTCCCTTGCGGCTGAAGTACCCCGGCAGGCCGTACTGATCCGCACCGAGATCGGCTGCCCACCGTACGCCATCCGCATCGAGCACGAACGATCCAATATCCAAGTGGGCATGGCCGGCGAGGTTGTTGCCGCCCTTGAACGCTATGTACATCGCGTCTTTGTCCCACGAGCTTCGCATCGCAGCGATATGCACGTAACCGCCGAAGAAAGCGTCGAGTTGCGTGGGCGCTTTTGCCTGTTCGTCGAACCAGACGATGTTCAGCGGGAAAAATCGCCCGGAGCCGAAATAGTACATCTTGTATTCTTTGCCGCTTTTTTTGCACCCGGCGAACGCTTTTTCCAAATGCGTACGCTCGAACCAGGAATATCCCGGTTTGTTGAACTTTTTACCCAGCCAGAACATGGCACGGGCACGATCGAATCCACTGCCGCCGCTATCGGCGAAATTGAAGCATTGCCCGAACGGCCCGATCATTTGAAGCAGGAAAAAGCCTGTCTTGTCAAAACCCTCGGTCTTGCACAAGTCGAAATCGCTGCCCAAGGCGGTTTCCAATGCGTTTATCAATATAACGTTGAAAGTTGTGCCATACCGCCAATATCCGATTCCCTCCCGGTATGCACCGTCGGGGGCGTAGTGCGTCATACCGTAGGGGATAGAGTTGATAGCATAGAGGACGGTTTTCCTGGCGATTTCCGGCTCTTCGTCAGCCACTGCCAGAGCGCCCATCAGCAGGCCGGCGTTGCATACCTGATTCCAATTGCTCCGATAGGCATGCCACTTCGTCGAGTGCCCCCGGTCTTCGTAGGCCTTCAGGCCCGGCTTGAGTGCCCTTTCGACAATGGCCTTGCGTATGGCGGTGCGGTCCGTTTCGCTCAGCGTGTCGTAGAGCCAATCATATCCTATCGCCATGCCGCAGCACAATTCCGCAGTATCCAGAAAATGGGACGGGTTCCAACTTTTATGCGCCAGACCCGCCAGCATCTCCTTGCGAGCCCTTTCGGCGAAGCGTTTGTCTCCCGTCATCCTGTAAGCCATCGCCAGGGTGTTAATCCTTGCCAGGGCTGTGCGGCTTGACCTGAGATATTCTACGCGTTTGCGGCTGGCGTTGCGTTTGAACTCGATAACAGGCTCGGTCAACATCCGCTCGGTGTTTTTCGTAACCTGGTTGATCAGTTCAGCCAGCAGTTCATTTGTTTTGGCCAGCTCTTTAATGCGTTTCTCGTCATCGGCAGTAAACAGCAGCCGGGGATGACCCTTGCGGAGAGTCGAAAGAATGTCCCCCTTCCACGGCAATGGTTTAACGGCATGTCGGCGGGGTTTCCGAGGCTTGACTGCCTTCCCGTCGGGCTTCTTCGTAGCCGCCTCGGCTGCTGGCGGCGCGTAACTGCAAAGGCAAATGTAAAACATCCCTGCAAACGACAATATCAATACAATCAGTCTATTTCTCGTCATTTTTTTTCCTGTAGAATAATGGGACATGTTCCCATCATTGCCCTGGGTTTTGTCTAATGAATATTCCATTGTTTTACTGGCGCAGTCCAGAAGCAAAAAGAGGAATTTGCAGCCCGAAGATATTTTTCAGACAGAGCCTAATGTTGTTCGTCGAAAGTTTCCCAGATATTTTCTATGTAAACGTCATTTGCGCTACTAAAACTTGCACCCGTTATCTGTCCGAAATCTTCATCAAGAAGACCTCTGGCAATCCAGGACACCGCGCCGTCTCCATAGCCTACGTTTAGCCCGTCTTTGTGTCGTACATTCACACTGCCCGCTCCAGAAGTATAATCCGCGACAACGGCCTTCGAACCCAATTCGTACAGACGAACCCTTTTGCTGTATCGCCAGTTTACTTCCGGCCTGGCACCATATCCTGCGCGTGTATGCCCCCCCGACCCCGGCGGCCAGGGATTACGATCGGTGTCAAAGCACGCACCGAGATCTGTCGTGTTTGCCGGGCAGTAGAACGCCTTCGGATCGGGCATCAAGTCGGCGAGATAAAGATTACCGAAGATGATGAGACCTGGGCCGCCAGTCGCATAGATCAGATAGTTAAACTGTTTTACGCTCCAGTAACCTACCGGCACATAACTGGAATATTCGCTTGCATAGGAGGTATACGCCAATGTTATATGATGCTGGTTGGAAGCGCAAACAACTCGTTTAGTCAAATCTCTGGCTCTCTTGAGGCTCGGCACGAGTATGCTCACCAGCAGCGAAATTATGGCGATTACGACAAGCAGTTCTATGAGCGTAAAACCGCATGGTTGTCGTCCGATATCGATTTGCGTTTGACGTTTATTCATAATATCACCTCACGCTGTGGCACAATAAACCTGTCAACCGTTACCCGCCCGCAAAAAGCAGGAGAAGTGTGCCGGGGCACGAAACCGCCATGCCCCGACACACAAAATGAAAAAGACAATTCGATACTGCTTATTTTCGTCTACGGCGAAGGGCTAACGGCAGACCGAGCAGAAGCAACGTCATCGTCGCCGGCTCGGGGGTATACGTAACATCGAGCTTGGGACGCAACGAAGCATCGGTTGTATAGTCGCTGCTGTAGAATGCAATGTTGCTATTACCAATATTGGTCTGCACCCGCAGAACCAACCCGTAATTCGTGGTCGTGCCGTCATACCAATCCTGAACCAGACTGGTAAGATTCGTATCTTCCCAGGTTTTCCAGCCGTTAGTCTCGCCGCCAGTCATACTACGAGATGCTATCGCAGTAGAACCATAGCTCGGTTCGTCGTTGTACGTAAGCGTGGACTCGTCCCACGATTCGGTTATCTGGTAAAGCGTGGCGTCTACTACTACTGTTCCATAGTGGCCATACTTGTACAAAGATAGAGTAACGCTGTCGATCGTCTGGCCTGCCGGTATCCCGGAAAGGTCGAACTGTATGAAGGACCTATAACGATAGCTAATGCCGTAATCCATAAGCTTGAGCCCTGACGAATCTCCGTAGTTGGTGTCCGGCGTGTCACCACGCGAATATGTATCCTTACCCTCAGCACCGGGTTGGATGGTAATTTCCGCAGCCATGACCGACGAGGCTGGCAGAGCGACCATCGCGACCAACATTGTTAAAATAATTGTTTTCTTCATGTTACTACTCCTTAATAAAAAAGGCCTGAAAAGCACTCTTTCCAAAACGATACAACTTTTCTTCCATTCATCCATTTCCTACTCCTTAAAAAAGTTTGCGGCGCTCTATGGTGCCCTGGTCTTGTTATTTCTGTTTCTGTTCCTCATTTCCAACTCCTTTCGCGATTACCTGTTTTCCGATTTTCTCTGTGTTTCCGCGGCTATATTTTTGGGTTCTTCGGTGCTTTTACCGTTTCTCGTATTATCAGTTCCGCCGGAAGGGTAACTTTCTGTATTGGCCTGTCGGGTTGGGCCAGCCGCCGGCGCATCAGCTCTATCGCCGTCTCTGCCGCCTGCTCAAACGGGAAGGCCACCGTTGTCAGCGACGGAACAAGCTCCTTCGCGAAGGAAACATTGTCCAATCCAGCCAGCGATACGTCGTCAGGAACGTGAATACCTTTTTGCCAGAGCGAATACATGACAAGCCTGGCTGTCCAGTCGTTGGCTGCGAAAATAGCAGTTGCGGGATTGTCCCGCCTGACGAGATTGGCAATCGCCTCGGCGATTTCCGGCCCCGGCCCGGTTTTGTAAGGAATATCCACAATCAGATCGGTATCCAAGGCAATGCCAGCCCTGGTCAAATCGTCGCGATATGTCTGCCATCGCCCGGACGTAACTTGCTCATCACCTCCAAGACAGGCTTCTATCTGCGAACCGACATACGCGATTCGCCTGTGCCCGAGGCTCAAAAAGTAATTCATCAACTGCCTCATCCCGAGCCGCAGGTCCACGTCAATGCAGTCGACAGGCATGGCTTCGTGAAGAATGCCTGTCGGGAAAAATACCACTGCCGACTTGAATTCCCTTTGCAGGACGGCGATTTTCTCGGCTGCCTCCGCTGGAACGTGCAAATAGGCGCATATGCAATCAAGCGATGCACCGTCGAACGTTTTCAGCAAGGCATTACCACTGAGATGCGCATCAAATTCCATCTCGGCGGTAACCAGTCGAAGACCTTTTTGACGGGTAACGTTCGCGAAGGCCAGTAACGCTTCCATCTCGGCTGGAGCGTTCTCCGGCTCGCTCGTTCGTTCGAATACCAATCCCGCGGAACGCATTTTCGTGGATGATCCAGATTGGCCTGAACGGAGAGAGACGAAACATCCACGGCCTTGCTCGCGGCAGACAATTCCTCGTTGCTCCAGGGTGGAAAGTGACTGCCTGACGGTTGTAACGCTGACGTCATACTGCTTCATCAGCTCGGCCTGGCTGGGCAGCTTATCGCCCAGACGAAGACTTCCGTCGCGAATATCGCTCAGTATCTGGTTGGATATTTGCCGGTGCAATCCTCGCGGCTTTTTGCCGTCCTCACGAGTTACCTGTCCTGTAAAAGCCATATTGTCCTTACATGTAACGTATCTTGTCCAAGAGATAGCTATCTTTGTGCCAGTTATAACTATAATCGAATAGTGATAACGTGTCAACTAATATCTTTGAAAAAGTAATACCGGGCGCACAAAATTAGTGCGCCCGCGAATGAGAGGCCCGGCAGACAGTGCAACGGTAAGACCTGTAAAATTAAATAGTTATGCTTTTTTTAGTTAATCTGTGGACACAATACTGGTTTTGTATTTGACGTGGCGGTTTCTGGATTTATGGTATTGCTGTGGGTAGTAGGTTAGCAAGAGTTGTTGTTTCGGGCAGCCATTCTTATGTTATCCAGCGTGACTAATTGATATTGTGTCCCCGGATTACCGGGATCGACGATAAGAGCGTCGATTTTTCGCTTTCACCTATCTGGATTTCCCGGTTTTCCATCGCAGCAGACGGGGGTTTCGGTAGTTATTTCCCTCTGCTCCCTCTTAATGCGTTCTATGGTGATTATGGTTGGTGGGATGGGACTTTTTGACTGATCTTTGATTTGGGCAAGTTGATCAAGTGTCTTAAAAAGTTCACGGCACGCTTCCCGGTACGTGACGTTTGTAAAATGCTGGATGAACCTGGCGCTGCGATCAATCAGTTTCTTGTTGGTCGTCTCGGCATATACCATCCAGTTGCCGTAAACTCTGCCCATGCGAACCATGGTGGCAGTGGAGACGGTGTTCATTACCAGTTTGATGGCTTGATGTTCCCAGAGGTTGGTCAGCGAAGGCGGCAAATTGCAGATAATACTGAAATCCTCGTATTTTGCGTTATCAACAGGAGGGCATTCTCCGATTGCAAGGATCGCATAGCGTTCGTATTTGTTTTGCAGGAGCCGCTCCGCAGCCGGCATGAATTCAGAATGTTCAGTGGTGCAGGAAGTAACCTCCTGGCCAACGAGTACCAGCATGGCTGCATGGTTCGATGCGGCCCATCGCGAGGGGTTATCCTCATTACCGATGTCGAATTTGTAGATATCCTTATTGTCGAGTTGCAGCGGGGCTTGGCATATGCTTTGCGGAGCGTGCATTGCAACGTAAAGATCGCGATTCCACGTCAAACCATTCGGTTCGCGGCGTAACATCGCCGCCCAGGCTTTGTGGGTGGGAAGCATTGGATTTTTGACAAACGCCCATGATGGCGGAGAAATCTCGTCGTTACTCTTGCGAAAAGGCGGGAGCATGAATGTGGGAGCTCGTTCAGTGGTGTCGGTGAGAATGTCGAGCAGGTAATCGTTGGCCAGGTAAGTGATCAAGCCGTTGGATTGATAAAGGTTTTGTTCGAATTCCGCCAATTCAGCGAGTGTTGCCAGGTTTTCATCACTACGCAATTGCCCAAGGAGTTCGGCAAAGACGGCTGCATAGTCTGCCGGTTTCCTCGCAGGCGCATGGATCGAGGTCAGTTCCCCATCGGAGAGTCTGTCGCTCAATATTTCACGCAGCGTCAACTCGATGGCTGCGGAAGCAACAAGCATCTCTGAGGTAGTAGCCTGCATTCTGGTAGAGCCTGCGATAGCCATTGACCCACAACACAAATCCAGCACGGTTACTTCAGGATGTTCGATCAGTTCGCGGGATCGCTCGATGTTCGCAGCCAGAACGTCGGCAGGGTTATTGAACATGAGAAAAACACTCGCGCCGACATCGAGCGACTCCAGCGCCGTGCCAAGCACAGATGACGTTTCGCCACCTTCGGTAATCGCCACGACGGTATCGAGCCTGGAGACATTGATCTCGCGCATTTGCTGCCGACCGAATTGAGGGAAGTCTTCGAAATTCTCGACCGAACGAATCAAGGCACGATCACCGCCGGTCATTACACTCACGGTGCGATTCTCCATGTCGGCAATATCAAACCGCTCCGCCAAAGGACGATTCTGTTTGGCAAATTTTTTCCAGAAACTCCGCCAGCACGCATCCAGCAAAATCGCGAGCCTTCCGGTAGCGCCGCAGCCGCTGAAGATAATCCGCCCGCCATTGCGTATGGAATCAACCATTGAGCAGACAAGCTTTGCAAACTGCCTGCTCTGAAAGATGTCGGCTGTCATGACCGTGATATTTTCATCAACGCTCAATAGCATATCAATGCCGGTAGCGGTGTCTCCCGTGATTACTTCCGAAAGATCAGATGTTTTCGGATTTGATTGTTCAGTAGGCAAAAACCCGAGATGAAACTGTTTCTCATTCTCGACAAAGTGTCTCGCCTTTTCCTCGTAGTTCATTATGTTCTCCAATTAGCATTCATGGCAAGGCGGCGGAACGTTGCCGCGGGAATGTTGGGTTCGGGCGAAAAAAACAGATGTCCTGTTGTCCATGGCCCAGGCGGTTAATTCCTTCACAACAGTCACAGGAGTTCCTTTTTATTCAAAGTAAGATTTTGCATCATCAGGACGAATATCCGTCAAATCATTTCGGTAATGTCTCAGGTTTATTGGCTGGTATGGATACTCGCGAATAACCTGCTCGTCGATGTCGATCCCCAGGCCCGGTTTATCCGGGATCGCCATCATACCATCCTTGAATTGCACTGTTTCGTTAGAGATTTTGCGTCGATGCGGCACGTCGGTACTCATGGTTTCCAGAAAGAAAAAGTTAGGTGTGCAGGCGGCCAATTGAAGCGTAGCGGCGTTGGCGACGGGCCCGCTTGGATTGTGCGGACAAGTGGCGATATGACAACACTCAGCCATAGCTGCGATTTTTCGCAACTCCATGATGCCGCCGACGTGGCTGACATCGGGTTGGATAAAATCAGTACCATTTTTCGCCAGCAGCGAACGGTAATCCCATCGGCTGTAAAGACGCTCGCCGGCTGCGACGGGAACCCGGATTCGATTCTTTACTTCAATCAGGGCATCGAGGTTATCCGGCGGAACGGGTTCTTCCAACCACAGGATGTTAAATTTCTCCAGGGCATGACCGATTCGCACAGCCGTTGGGATATTGAATCGTCCGTGGGCCTCGATAAGCAGGTCAACGCGATCTCCTACCGCATCCCTGACGGCCGCAACGCAATCGATCGCCAATGTCAACTGCTCACGAGAGATATTCATCCAAGCCGAACCGAATGGATCCCACTTGATCGCTTTGAATCCGGCGTTGGCGGCTTGGGATGCTTTTGCGGCAAATTCGTCGGGCGTTTTCGCCCCGGCGAACCATCCGTTCGCGTAACATAGCACGGTGTTGCGAACCTTGCCTCCGAGCAACTGATAAACCGGAACGCCTAAGGCCTTGCCTTTGATGTCCCATAATGCCATCTCCACACCGGACAGAGCACTCATGAGCACCGGCCCGCCACGCCAGTAAGCATCACGATAAGCATCGTGCCAGAACGCTTCGATATTATGGGGATCCTTGCCCACCAAATCTCTTTCAAGCTCCTTCACCGCCGTCGCAACCGTCTGTTCGCGATACTCCAGTGTCGCCTCGCCGACACCATACAGGCCGCTGTCCGTCAGAACCTTGACGAAAACCCAATTCGTTCGATAGGCGTGACATATCAGCGGTTTGATTTCCGTAACCTTCATGATTCAACTCCTCGCAATAATTCCGACAATTGTACCTCTCGCCCGATATGCAGACAGATGGCGTTTATCTCATTCTTCCGGCACTGTTCGATAAAGTCGACCGGTTCAACCGTATTCTCCGCAAAAAGCCCATAATGCATCGGAACAGCCAGTCCCGGCTGAATTACCTCGGCCAGTCGCACGGCATCTTCAATGTTCATGTTACCCCATTTGCCGTTAATGCAGACCAGCAGTAAATCCACACCATGATCGTTTATCATGGCCTTGGCGGCGTCGAGGAGTTGCGAAGTTAGCTCGGTATCACCGGTAAGATAAATCTTTTGACCGCCGGTTTCGATAACAAGTCCGATCGCGTCTGTATTACTGTGAAACGCCGGCATTGCGGAGAGGCTGAACTGCTCGATTTTCACACGTCGCCCAACGTCAAAAGGCAGAACGCGATCTTGTGCTATTGATATTTCATGCAAATGCCGCCGGACACTCGCAGGGCCGAGAAACAGACAATTCGGATATAATGCGGCGAATCGCGGAATAGTTTGAGGATCAAAGTGATCCATGTGATCGTGTGTGCATACCATGGCGTCGGGTTGTAATTCTTCAACCGACAGCGGCGGCTCGACCAACCGCGTCAAGCCCTGCCGCCGCTCCACGCAATCGCTGAGATACGGATCAACAACGACTCGCGTGGAGCCGGACTGAAAAAGAAAGCCACCTTGTGTTAGCCAGGTAATGTTCACCGTAGTCCTGTCAGAAAAAATCAAATTCCACATTGAAGTTGCGGGAATCAGTCCATACGCATGCCGCCATTGACATTAATTGTGGTTCCGGTGATATATCGCCCGCCTTCACCACAAAGAAACGCAACGGCCAAGCCGATGTCGCGCGGCGTACCAAGCCCAAGCGGAACGCCATCCGATAGCTTTTGTACGCCATCTTCTCCATGCGTCCTGGTTAATAATTCGGTTTCGATGATACCAGGCGCCACGGCGTTTACGATGATGTCCAGCGGCGCGGCGGTTCGAGCAAGGGTTTTGGTCATTCCAAGTATCCCGCTTTTTGTGGCGGCGTAATGAACATGGCCGTGTAACGCTCCCTGCTGGGCTACAACGGAACTGATGTTGACGATACGTCCGCCTTGCCCGCTCATCATCTTCATTGCTTCGTGGCAGCATAGAAAACAACTCGTCAGGTTGGTTTTGATTATAAAGTCCCAGTCTCCCAAGTCCGTCTCAAAGATATCCTGTGCCTTACTGACGCCGGCGTTATTGACCAGTATATCCAACCTACCAAATTTGGCTTTAATCGCCTCAAACATTTTCCGCACATCGTCTTCCATGCTGACATCCGCCTGTATCACGAGGCTGCGACGCCCCATTGTTTGGACCTTATTAGCTACCTGTTCGGCCTCATCAGCGGCGGAATGATAATTGATGCAAACGTCCGCACCCTTCTCAGCCAGCACGAGGGCAATGCCTCTGCCGATTCCCCGCGATGCGCCGCTTACCAGCGCCACCTTACCTGTCAGTTCCAACATTTCTATTCCTTTACTCCCATTCTAACTCATAAAGTACCGTGCCTGGTGCGGGTAAGTTATCGCTGAATTCAGTCACATTCTCTGCGAGGATACGACCACTGAACAATTCCGTTATCCGTTTGCATTGCCGGGGGAGACTAAAACTCCGCTCCCCGCCTTCCTTCGTATGAGCCGACAGCAAATTATGATTTGCATAAAGCGGTTCTTCTGCATCACAGTAAATGTGGACACCAGCATCTACGGCAAGGCGGCGTAATGTGGCTGCGGGAATGTTGGGTTCGGGCGAAAACACAGATGTCCAGTTATCCATGGAATGGACAGTCAGTTCTTTTGCATCAAATCGGATACCTGTTAATTGTTCGACATTGCCGGGATCATACTGATTGTCTGCAATAATACCGGGCGCATAACCCCAGACTACTGTCTTGCCATCAATGCATACCTTCTCTTTCAGCCATTTCTTTTTGGTGTCGTCTATTACAAACAGATTTGGGAATATAACAAGTTTGTACTGCGACAAATCCAAGTCAGGTATATCCGTAAAAGAAAAAATATCATACGGCGCGCCCGTACGCCCAAGGCCGTAACGCTGACGATTCAGAAAATCCTCCAATAATGGATTATGGCTATCCAGATAGAACATACTTTCAGCGTCTACAAAAAAAGCAATCTCCGCGACGGATACGCTTTGGGGGACTGATAATCTATCCCATAGTTCCCGCATCTGCCCGATGGCGTTCATCACCCGTTCGCCCTCATACCATCCGCCAAACATATCAAACCACCATAACGATGTGCCATGAGTAAGCGCTTTGGCGAATTCCCTGCGCAGCCCGACAATAGTGCTCTCTTCATCAGGCAAACCCGCCTCATGACCGGGGATAGGTTTACCCAATATGGGTACCGATTTTGCGGAATGAGTACGATGATCAATCTCGTGAATGAATACTTTCCCGTGATGCTTCAGGGAATCGACACAAACCATAAACCCGCCGGCCCCGCCGATTTCACGGTCGCGATATGAATCCGGAGCATTAAAGAAATCTATATCCGGCGAATGGTAGACACGGTCAAAATCAAGGTGCCCTTCGGATATCAGACGCTCACACGTATGTTCAAGTACGTAGCCGTAAAAAGTACCCAGGGGAATGCGGTGTTTGATGGTTTTCTGGGCACAGGCGGCAAAGTGAAGAATAGTATCGCCTACAAGCCAGTTGCAAAATCGCCAGTAATTGATAGCAAGAGCGTCCGTTACGGGGTCGCGGAATATACCATGGGATACATGCTCTCGCACGGATGCGGGCGGAATATCTATTGGGTCGGGCAGTCCCTTGTCAATCATCCACTTCCGCCAGGCTACACAGCGGCTTTGGCTTTCCTCGCCTCTGGTGGGGTCCTGCCACTCGGTTGTAGTACCGCAATTAATTGTATAATAGCCAATCGAGTCACGATGGTGGCTTTCAGTATGTTTAAGGAAAGCCTCTAAATACTCACACGTGTCACGTCGCCATTCTTCACTGGCGGCAACACGGCCGAATTCATAGTAACTGTCAAATCCATGGCCCCATCCGCCATTCAATCGTATCCACCAATCAGGCGTGTTCAAGTCTATCATGCAAATCAACCGGGCATTTGGATTTGCCGTCCGTAAATCCTCAATCTGCTTGTCCAGCGAACTGAAATTATACTGGCCCGGGCCAACCCAGACAGGAGGATACTTACTATACGGGACACCCAGCATACAAAGCGTATTGGCGGGGAAAAAACATACTTCCCGCACACCGATTTCAGCAAAATGACGATTTACCTCTTTGTTATGCCAAAAAGAACGATAAGCAAAAAAATTGTTCATAAATAATTCCTATCACTGTTGACTGTCCTGTTATTTGATCCGGCCACGATGTTCTATAACATCTGCTGATTTTGTACTATATCGCCGCTGTATTTTGATGTCAACCCCCAAAAACCGCTTTTTGGTTGGTTTCTCATGGAGATCAAGGCATTCGGCGTGATTTATGATATGCACCGCAGGAACGTCGGACAACCAGTTCGCATTGCAGCTCAATGCGACGGGTTGCATCGCCGGAACCTTCAATCATATCCAGCAACATGCCACAGGCAAGTTCCCCGATCTCCCGGAACCGGGCGCGCATCGTGGTCAGCGGCGTTGCCGCGAATCGGCTTATGGGAAAATCTCCGAAGCCTACAATCGCCACGTCCTCGGGAACCGACAGCCCGATCTCGGCAAGCCCCAGCATGGATTCAGCCGCCACCGCGTCGCCTAAAGCAAAGATCGCCTCTGGTGGCTTCTTGGAGTGAAAGAACTGTTTGACCTCCACTACAGCGGAACGGGGCGGCTCGTAAAAACGAGTCCAGCCCGCCTCGATTGGTAGACGATGGTCGCTCATAGCGCGCCGATACCCATCAAGTACAGCTTCGATGTCCTGGTTGGGCTGCTCGCCCAAAACCGCTATACGACGATATCCGAGACCTATCAGGTGATTCGTCATGACGTAGCCACCATCCTCGTGGTTGCTCGCTACGCCCGGTAAAATGTCGACATCCGGCAATCGAAAGTGGCCTGCCGTAACAATCGGGATATCATGATCACGAAACTGACGGATGGCTTCGGAATTGCGAGACACGGCTGTTCCGTGGTCTGAGACGCAGTATATGACACCCCGTATATCCTCGTTGACTGCCAGAGCCGCAGCCTGAATGGCTTGTTCGACGTTATCGTTCGTACAAACCAGGCAGACCTGATATCCTTGACATCTGGCAATCTGTTCGGCTCCCTCCACAAGCTCAGGATAAAGCGTGGACGCATTGCATGTGGGAACGAATACATATACAAACCCTTTTCGAGGTGCGGGTTGCGTGGCAACATTGAAACCGCAATGCGGTTTGTGCTCGAGAATGCGGTCCATCACCAGCTCGCGAAGAGCTCGGTCTACGGTTACCAGGGTTGTTGAGAATTCCCGGCGTAAAGCACGGATCGGACCCACACGCATACCGGGCTTAAGCTCACCGGTGGCGATACGCTCCAGAATGCTGTTCTTGATCTCAATATAGCTTGCCGCCATATACCGGCCCATTTCTCTGTTGCGTCGCCGCTCCAGCGTACTCTCAGCACCGTAGTACTCAGTCTCCCTATGTATCAAAACGATGGATGTACTATAACATTTCGCGGTAGACTTGCACGAAAAAATGGGTATTATTTATATCGTGTGGGTCATCGACTAAGCAGGTGCTCTAAGGGTGGGGCTTAAGTATATGGCTCAAGTGCAGGAAGCACCCATTAAGTACACACTTTCGCGAAGAGCTTGTTTTTCTACTTTTCCTCTTTCAGTTTCCACTCACTCAGCGACCGAAGTTCAGGCGGCTGGAGTTTTTTCCAGCCTTTGCCGACCGGCGTAAACAGTACAGCCAGCCGCACGTTTTTTTTGCCGCCCGGTTTGACGAAGATCACAAGCATCGAAGTTCCGGGATTGGGGCGTTCGATTTTGGTGGGAGGCGCGGTCGAAACAATTTCAAACCTGGCGTTGGCTGGGGAGAGTATCTCGGCCCGGAGTGTCTTGCCGTCTTTCATCAGGATGGCCCTTGCCCCGTCGAGCTTGATACGGTCGGCGGGCGTAACCATACCCCATCGGATTTCATCGTTGTTGAGGCAGGTGATTTCGTCCTGCACCAGAACGCGGCTGCGGTCGAGCATCGCGACACCACGCAGCACTTTTTTCGCCTGGCCGCGATAAGCGTTCGACATGTCCAGAACGGCATGTGCGTGGTCCGGCGTGGAGACGAAGTCGATCATTCTACAGATACTGTTCTTGGCGCGTTGAAGTTTTCCGCCGATTACCAGCGTATTATGACTCTTTGAACCAAAGCGGTAATATTTACACCGTTGCCCGCCCTCCGAAAAATCCCCAAAACCGGGAAGAGCATAGCTGTCGGCACCGAGGTCGATTGCCCATCCCACACCATCGGAATCGAGTATAAAGGTTCCCATATCCATATGGCCGTGGCCTTGGACATTGTGTCCGCCCTTGAAACCGACATAAAGAGGTTGCCGCCCGCCCCATGCGCTTCGCATCGTTACTACTGCAAGTTTTTTTCCAGTGAAGTTCGCATCCAGAGGCCATTGGTTGTCCTTTCCGGTTTTTCCCCGCTCGTCGAACCAGGCAATTTCCATCGCGTAAAGCCTGCTTGGGTAGTGAGAGCGAATCTTGTAATTCCCACCTTTTCCCACATTGTCCTTTGCGAATACCTGTCGTATCCGCTGCCGTTCGAACCAGGCATATTCTGGACGATTGAATTTCCGGGCCATCCAGAACATGACCGGGGAGATACCACCTTTAAGGGCGCAGTCTCCGTAGTTGAAAAATAAACCGTTTGGCCTGATGGTATGAATGCGGAATTTTCCGGCATTGTCGAAACCTTCAGCCTTGGAAAGACCAAAATCCTTTCCAAGCGCGCTGTTCATCGCGGCGAGCATCAACGTATT
>JAIORC010000022.1 GCA_021108335.1 Phycisphaerae bacterium | reverse complement strand
CGATGGTGTCAATTTTGCGAAATCCCACAGGCCTCCTGACGCGTCGCCTCATTTCGGCAAACGGAATAATAAAATCTTTCGCACCTTTAAAGTTCAGCCTGATTGATATCTCGTAGTAATCTGACCCCCTGGTGCCCTTGTTTTCCGAGTAAATAATGATATAAACTTTGCTGTTGCTCTTCTTGTTACTGACAGCCGTGAAGGCCAGGCCTCTATACGCACTCCAGTCGTGTATCATGTCCGTGAGTTTGATAGACTTGGATTTGGCGAATTCCCACTTGACCGAAGCCGGCTGACTTCCCTTCGCCGGTGTTTGCCCCAATGCCCCCTGCCACTTCTTCCCGCTGGCGGCAAGCGGTAAATCATTCATCGTTTTACCTTTAACCGGATTTTGTGCGATTACGGGCACACAAAGCAGAAACATAAGTGTAAAGATCGATAATCCAAACGTTTTTTCAGTCATTTTCATTTTCCGAATAGAGGGTTGGAACTAAAGGGAGTTGTATCCCAAAGTTGGTGAGGTGAATTTAAAATTAACGGCTCTCGTCAAAAACTTCCCAAAGATCATCCATCAGTGCGTTATTCCCAGGTCCCCACGGCCCAAACGAACCGAGAATGTCTTCAAACAGGCCCATCTCAACAAAGCCAACTGAACCGTCTATATGCCCGACGTTGACCCCGGTTTTGTGTCTGCTGGCGATATCGCCCGAATACGGGGTATCCGAAACCATAGCCGGACCTGATAAACTCGTCAGCCTGGGAAAAGGACGGGGATACACAGAAGTTGAAGTACACCATAGCGATTCCGGCCTGACGGTATAGCCCGATCGACAAAGCACCTTGCTCGAGTCGCTTCCCGGAGGCCAGGGATTACTGCTCGTGTTAAAAGACGTGGAAGGCGACTCGTTCGAAGGGCAATAAAACACTTCCGGCTGCGTCATCAAGTTCGCTTTGTGAAGGTATCCGATGGCAATCAACCCGTAAGAGCGATGGTAAATGACGTAATTTCTCTGCTTCTCTTTCTGGTAGCCGACAGGTACGTAACTGTTATAGTCAGCCGCATAGAACGAATACGTCTGAAGTACGGAACGCTGGTTGGAAGCACAGGTTACCCGCTTCGCCATTTCCTTCGCACGGTTCAAACTTGGCAAAAGAATACTTGCCAGCAGCGAAATGATGGCGATAACGACAAGCAGTTCTATGAGCGTAAAACCGCGTGATCGCGCAACATCTATTTGTGTTTGACGTTTATTCATAATACCGCTCCGCAATGTGGTACGTAAACATTTCAGCCGTTACCTGCCCGCAAAAAGCAGGAGCTGTGTGTCGGGGCACGAATCTGCCATGCCCCGACACACAAAATGAAAAAGTGTCAAAGACTGCTTTTTATTTCCGTCTACGGCGAAGGGCCAGTGGCAAACCGAGCAGAAGCAACGTCATCGTTGCCGGCTCGGGGGTATAAGTAATATCAAGCTGTGGCCCCCAAGCGGTACTGTAATCCTTGGAACGGAAAACAACACCGTCTTCGCCGCCCGTCGCCGTAGCGATCATGACAAGGCCCACATTTTCAGTGGAATCATCCGCCCATGCCTGTATACAAGCCGCGGATATATCTATCGAATACCAGCCGCTGGCGTTACTGCTGTCAAACTGAATTGATCCGACCGATGTGGCGTGATAATCAGTGTCGGAAACACCGCAGCCGTTTGCACTACCCAACCACTCCGGGGAATAACGCCCTCGCCGCCTCCAGCAAACATCGGTGTTGTTAGTCCCCCCCGCAGCATCTTTTGTCCCTTCAACCCACTCGTTGCCCTTCTTGATCCGATAGAGATTCATGGTCAACACAGTGGTTCCGCCTGGGGTGGCGTCATGCTTGTAGAGCCTGAGTGCGGCGCTTTGAACTGTCGGCATACTATAGCTGCTCAAGTCGAAATGCACAAGGCCATGGTAAGTAGACGCATGGCCTTCTGAAAATACGCGAATCACATTAGTTAAACCGTAATTATTTGTATCGCGGTCTTTCCTGAGGCAGGAATCGTTATCGGGTGTAACAGTAACCAGATCCGCCTTGCCGATTGCAACGCCGGCGAAAACCACAACCATCGCCACCAGCATCATTAATGTAATGGACTTTCTCATATTATTTCTCCTTCTCTCTTTTTCGGCCCGAAAGGGCTTTCCGATCGCTCCCTGGAGACCATCTCCAAAGATTCACCGCCCCGCCCATCGCGGGGCCTCCAACTGCTGCCGCTAATTTCTCATCCCCCATTTCGTACATTTCTCCTTTCTTCGCATTTTCTTTATTTGTCTATTCAATCTATTGGTCTTGCGGCGGCGGCCCTGTGGTTTCGCCTTCGACGAATTCGCAGGCGAATTGTGTAAAGCGGACCGGCTCGTCGGGATGTTGTATTCGATGGAGCAATTGCTGCACCCCCACGTTGCCCATTCGCTCGAACGGCGGGTGCACGCTCGTTAATCGGGGGAAATCTCCGTGCGGCGGAACCAGACCGGAAAAACCCGCAAGTGAAATATCCCGCGGAATCCGCAGGCCGCGAGCGGTCAGTCGTGGATACAGGTCGTACCCGATAATATCATCGGCACAAACCCAGGCGGTAACACCGCGACGGCTATGCTCGGCAACGGCATCGGCCCGCGCCTCGACGTCTAAATTCTTTTCGAAAACATTAATCGTAATGGATGGGTCGCAAACCAGTCCCAGGCGTTCCATCGCCTCCATGTATCCGCTGAAACGTGGAGAGAGCCACGCCCTGTATTCAGGCTCAGCCACGAAACCGATCCGCCTGTGCCCCAAACGATATAAGTGTTCCACCACCATACCCATTCCGCCGGCCTGGTCGTTACCAACGCAGTCAGCACCAATATCCAAGTGGGCGTGGTGAAGTGTTACGCAGGGTAACAGGCGGGCAAATTTTTGGATTACACCACGCGGAAAACCGTAAACAAATACCATGCCCGACAACGTACCAGCCCCTATCGCCGGAAACAACCGCTCGATGTCGGCGATCCGATCGTAACGGTCCGGCCCCCCGAAGTGGGTCGCCATTGTAACCCCCATGTCCTCCACCGCCTCGCTGACGCCGGAAAGCATGTTGTAGGCGGCTACGCTGGGATTCGGCGATACCTCCTTGGGCCAGGCAACCAGGACTCCAATCGACATGAGCTTCTTCTTGCTCCTGTACCTGTTTTTTTGCTTGCGAGGGGCACCCCGATAACGATAGCCCAATTCCGAAGCAAGCTTCACTACCTTCTTGCGGGTTTGGGGGTGAGCGCCAGGCCCACCTCGCAACGCCCTGCATACCGTGGCAACGGATAAGTTAAGGCTTTCGGCAATGTATTTCTGGCTGACACTCATTTCACTGTAATCGTATCACAGATTTCATCTATTGCAAGAAAAAAGATGAAATTTTTTTGGAATTTTCAGACAAACATTTCAACATTGCCTATCTGATATTTCTTTTTATCGGCACAGGAACAACGAAAAACTTCGCAAGGTCAACTATAACAAAGTGAATATTTTTAATTGATCGGCAACAAGGAAGCCTCGCAGAAAGCCCCGCTAAGACCATAATCGCCAAATGGTTACAAAAAATACCCCCACATAGCCAATGTGATATTGGCAATATTATTTTATTTATATCAAAGGATTTCGCCTGCATGCACGATCAGTGATTTACCTTGTTGGTTGCAAACTGACCCTGCAACAATCGACTGTGTCAAAACGCCTGGAATTTCATCAAAATTCCATCCATGTTTTGCCATAACACGCTTGTATTGCATGAAATTTATGATACAACTACATCAAAATGAGCCTGAGCGGAAAACATCCATACGTGAGATTTGGCCTGTTGGTTCTGTCAGATTAAGCTTGCTGCTTTCCCGTTTCACCGCCGGATTTTGTCTCTTCAGCATCACTTGACTGTTCGTCGGGATTACTTTTCCACTGGTACGACTATGCCTCGCATGATGATGTTTTGCGTGAATGCGAACATCAGGAACGTTGGGATGGCTGCGAGGATCAGGGAAGCGTAGATGACGCCCTGGCCGGATTTCTGCTGGAGCTGGTACAGCCAGACCATCAACGTCCACATTTTTTCGTCCTGGCAGATCAGCAGGGCGAACATGAAATTGGCGTAGGCTATGTTGAACGCTCCCAGTGCGATGACAGCAAGGATGGGTTTGGACAAGGCCATCGTGAACTGCCAGAACATTCTGAATTCACCGGCACCGTCGAGGGCGGCGCTTTCGTAGAGTTCCTTCGGCAGAGAGTCGAAGAATCCCTTCAGCAGGAATATCTGGTATCCGTTGGCCAGCCCCGGCAGAATCAGCGCCCAGAAGGTGTTGAGCATGCCGAACTCGCGCAACATGAGAAACTGGGGGATCATCGTTACCAGTGGCGGGAAGGCCATCGTTAGCATCAGGAACAGCAGGACTTTGTAGGCTGAGGGCGGTTTGTATCGGCTCAGCGCGTAGGCGGCGAGGGGGTTGACTATCAGTGCGCCGAGGACGGCCAGCACGCAGTATATAGCCGTGTTTATGATGCCCCGGCCGTGCAGGACGATATAGTCTATTACCGCCAGGTAATTCCGAGTGACGAATTCCCAGCGGATGTCGCCGGTTTGCTGCTTGAATGCGAGGTACTGAAAATCTTCCTGCGGAGCAGTGACATCCAGCCATTTCGTGTGGTTCGTGCCGAGAGCGGCGTTGGCTTTGTCAAGCGTCCCGTAAGTTGCCTTGAGGTGGTCCCGGAACATGAATTCCACGCTATCGATGCGTATCATATCGAGCGGCAGCTTGTAGGTTTTTCCGGTATCGGGGTCTATCCAACCCTCGATGAAAGTGCCCCAGTCGGACAAGGCAAGGCCTTCGTTCGGCGGGATTTCGATGAGCGGAATCTGTTTGAATGAGGTGTATTTCGTGCCATAGTTGCGGTTTAATCCGGCAATGGACGTGTACTTGGCTTGCAGATAATCGCGATATAATGGAGCGGCGTTGCTTTCGGTACGAATCCAGAGCAGATTGAGAATGGAGCGGGCGAATACCTCCCAGTCTTTGAGTTCCTGTTCGGTTCGGCCCGGCCCTGTCGGCGCACGACGGTCCAGGTGCACCTGGGAGTATGACTTGTATTTCGTGCCGTGGGACTGGTTGTATTTTTTGATATCGCGGCCGTACTGGGTGCGGAGGTATTCCTTGTAGAATCCCTCCGGCGAGAAATAGTATCGCAGATCGACCGGCTGCCGGGCTTTGAATTCCGTAAACAACTTGCCAATGGGTGTGATAATGGGGATTTGCCGGCGGAGCAGATAGCTTTCGAGCGGCAGGTAAAAACTGTTCCAGCCGGCAAAATCGGTTCCCAGGGATTCGTTGAGATTCTCAATGTTTCCATCGAACCGCTGTTGCATTTCGTTGGCAAATTCACGCAGAGACCGGGGAACGGTTTTGGAAACATCCGCCTTGACAAAACCGATGGTATAAGTCGTTTCCGGCAGGGGAGTTTTCGTTATGAACTGGCCCCATGCCTCGGCCAATTTTGCGTTTGGCCTGGCTGGTGGCGTAACCTTTCTGAAGGAAATCGTATCGTTCTGGTAAACCTGCTGGAGCATGCCCAGCTTTTCGTTGAACAGCCCCTCGGTGTACTTGGCCCAGAGTACGTTGTCATCTTCGAGATATCTTGGTATCAGCTCCATGTCCGGAGTGTCCATAGCGCTTTTGCCGCTGCCGGAAACCATCAGCAAAAACGGGTACAGCATGGTAAGCGCACCGGCGATCAACAGGATGAATATCCCCGCGATCAGCAGGCGAACCTTAAGGCTTTTTCGTCCGATGGTAGAGATAATCGGCATCGGTTACTCCTTCTTTCCGGTAGTGCGGAATTCCAGCCGGGAGAGAATTCTCAACTGATGGACGGTAAAGCCGATCAACAGGAACGCCAGTACCCACGCCGCGGCAGTCGCCGGGCCGAATTTCAGGAACATGAAGGCTTTGTAGAAAATGTACAATCCGGCGACTTCGGTGTCCGCTCCGCCGGCGGTCATCGCCAGGATGCGCCCGGTCGCTCCGTACCACGAGCCGATGAATACGCCGATGAAATTGATCAGAATCAGCGGCTTGAGAATCGGAAAGACCACGAACAGTATCTTGTCGATGAACGTTGCTCCGTCGATATCGGCGGCTTCGTAGAAGTCGTCGGGAATGCCCTTGAGGGCAGCCAGGTAAATAAGGCAGCCAGGTCCCATTCCAGCCCAGACCATCGGCACGACGCAGGCGAGCATGGCTGTGCCCGAATCCTCCAGCCAGTCCAACGGTTCGGTGAAGCAATCGAACAGGTGGCTGATTCCCCACCATGCCCCGCATACGACATATTTGACCATATACCACAGCGACTCGCTGGCTGGATACATCGCGTACTTGACGAACAGCAAAGCCGCCGCCAGCCCTACCAGCCCCACGCCCAGGGCTGCATATCGGCCATAGCAATTCTGCTTGTTCAAGCGACGCCGTATTACAAGTCCGCCGGTAAAAATCGCAACGCCCACAGCTACGAAGGCAGCCACGGGAATACGAGCGACAATCCACTGAAACGCGCCGACGGGGTTGTCCGTTTCCACGGTATGCCACAGGAAAGAACCGGCGATTTCCGAAATGGTATCACAGCCGGGGAAAAGAATCGGATACGCCACGTCCGAGCACGTAACAAACAGCAACACGCCGATGCCCAGAAACAGCCAGCTCAGCCCAGTCATATTATGGTACTTCATCCGACGGGAAAACGTCCAGAGCAGCGCAAACAGCAGCCCGCCAATGACAATAAATCCTATCGCCGGAACGTGCATCACGATCATGTTCAGCACGCCGTGTTCGGACTTTTCATAAAACTGCTTCCACAGAATAATCGTTACCAGCCCGGTAATGACCGCCGGCAGGTAAAAAATCGTGCGGAACAGCAGCCGCCCGCGGGGTACTTCCTGCAGAAGAATCGCCAGGATAATCGGCGGCAGAAATGTTAACGCCACAACCAGAAAACTGTACCGCAACGCGTTGTAAACCGCTTTCCACCAGAAACTGTCATACAACAGGTCGCCGAAGTTTTTCAGCCACACCCAACTGGACTCGCCAAGAATTTTGTAGTCCTGAAAGGCCATCACGCTGCCCCGCAGCAGGGGGATATACCTCCAGAGAAGAATCGTCAGCACTCCGGGAATCAGCAGTATGTAAGCCCATTTGTACTTCCGGAAGTTCCATCGGTATTTTGCCTTTGACTCGCCTTCGACTTTCGGAGGGGTAAAGGCTTTGAAAATTTTGCGGAACACCAACCCGAAAGCGATCACGATTGCCGCCAGTACGATAGCCGCGGTGATATCCCGCTTTCTTCGCTCTTCCGGCGAGATAATACCGATCATCTCCTCGTTGGCTTTGGCTACCGCGTCTTTGAGCAGGCCTTGCAGTACCGTCAGCCGCTCGGTTTCGTCTATCGGCAAATCGCCGCCCAAGGCCAACTGCTGGGCCTCATGCATCGGGATGGTCATCATGTCATAAGCAAAGTTGCTGCCCTTGCCGTAAGGTTCGGGTTTTCCGGTTGCGATTACGATCTTGAAGATTTCACTCCAGCCTTTGGGTGCCAGACGCTCGATTTCCGAATAGCCGAACATGCGAAGATAACGCGGGTTTACGAACTGCCCCAGTCCGCCTTCGACCATGACCTTTGTCTTGATTCGTACCGCCTCTTTGCAATCGTACCACCGGAGATACTCCCAGGCTGCGTCCCGAACCGCCCGCTGAGGGATTTCCGAGAACAGGCCCAGCATCCGGCTGTTCAGTTCCGCACCGCGAATCCGTTTGCCGTTTGCGTCCGGTGGGCCTAGCGGTACGGGAGCCATCCCCGTAACATCCGGATTGATTGTGGAAAAAAGCTTCTCGTCGATATACTCGAACTGCATGCCGATTTCGCCGCGATCCCATTTTGTCCTGGCTTGTCCCTCACGGTAGACGTAACCACGGCGAATCTTGCCATTCTGGTCGGTCCATTTTTCCGTAACGAGCTTCGTGTGAAAATCCAGCGCTTTGGCAGCTCCGATGGTGTCAAAAACGCACCGCCACTCGTCGGTCTTCTCGTTGTAGACCATTACATCGCCGCCGGCCGACCAGAGAAAAGTTACCCAGTCCCAGGACTCGTGTTTGCCTTTGGCTAATTTCAAGCCGTAAATGCCCTTGGCGGGATCGGTTATCTTTCGGCAGGCTGTATACAGGCTTTCCCATGTCCAGTTCTTGTCCGGATATGCGAGATTATTCGCATCAAAGAGGTCCTTGCGGTAAACCAACACCCTGCCCAACGCCCCGCCATAGGGCAGTGCCCAGACGTGCTTTTTACCACTTGGGCCTTTGCGGCGAATGACCGGCCATATCTTCTTGTTGACTCGAAAATCCAGCTCCGCCTTGGTTATGCTGCTGAAATAATTGTCCTCGGGTTTGTCCAGCGGATAGAGGAACCCGCTCTGAATGTAATTGTCGGACTTGCGGAAATTGACGTACAGAACATCGGGTGCGACGCCGCCGGCAATGGGCAACAGGTCGTTCTCAACCCCCGACACCTGAATACCCGATGCCCGGTCCAACTGGATTTCGACCTTGTCCCAGTTGTAACGTCCGTAAATGTGGGGGCTGGCTTTATATTTGTCGCGATATCGTTCGGCGAAGATTTTCTGAAATCGCTGGCGGAAGGCCTTGATACCGGCGACCTCGGCGCGGGTATAGGTGTCCGTGCGGGTCGGGTCGGGCAACAGGGCGACCTTCACATGAATCACCGTCGTGCCGTCCTCGCGGGTCTCGATGTATCCCGCCCCGGCCGAGCCGACCAAAACCGCTACTAAAGCAACAGCCAAACAAAAAATAGCATGTAATTTCTTCATTTTAATCCAAGTCGCTGCCGAATGTAAACTTGATAAAATTTAGCACGGATTTTACATAACCACCCTTTACATTCCCAGTATTTTCTCGACCTTCCCGGTTCTATATTGATCGGCCCCGGTCTTTGTCATGGTTACGAAGAACTTCTGCTTCCATTTTCTGGTTGCAAAAAAATAGGGGGCAAGTATGAAACCAGCGGCACGTAGCTGACAACGCTGCGATATTTGGGTTCAGGCATGGTTTGTTCATTGTTGGTATTATTCCAACGTGCCCTACTTCGTCAGTTCAACATCATAGCTTCCGCCGTGCCGACAGGTAAATTCGATGACTGCATCGTCCGAGCCGGTTGCGGCAACCCGGAAATCGGGACTGGGATTGGCTATCTTCCAGCGTCCTTTCAAGGTTACGCGAATCCGACGGGGCTGGCTGACGAACCGGTGCTTAGCCTTGACCACCAGGTTGAGGTCCGGGTCCGCAAGGCTCAGGTGCATTCCGTTGGGCGTTTCCTCGGCCATGACCAGGCATGAATGATCCACCTTCTTGACCGGAATGGAATGTTTAACATCCTGCGCCTTGAAGAATACGCACCCGTAAATCCTGGTCTTCCGGTCGAATACGATGTGCGCGAGTTTGTCCTTCTGGAACACGGTGTAAGGTTGTGGTACCGCCGCAGCCGTGGCCATGGCCATGGCTGCCGAAAAAGTACGCATTTCCTCCGGCGTGGTGCGAATCAGGACGGCATATTCATACTGCGCGTCCTTCGGCGCTTTGCCGTGATCGATCCATGCGGATGCGAAATCGCCCGCCATCTCCTTTGTATCGTGCGGGTTGCGATTTTTCTGGTGCTTTCGCGCAACGCGAACCTTTTGGCCGGCAGGAAGGTAGTAGCCCGTTCGCTGGGTATCGATCAACCAATTGGTTTGCTTCCCGGAAAGAATCTTCTTAGCCGGGAATGTCCGCACCTCTTGCCCGTTAACATTGACGGGCACATCGGTTTTCGGCAGATGCTTCTGGAACAGATTGGTATGGGTCTCATGTTTCGCATCAGCGTTTTTGATATTCGAACCGAGGCAGATAATGCGATTGTCGAAAAGGAAGTATGTCTTCTTCCCCCCCGTGAAGGTCGGGGCGTGTCGCTTTGAGCCGTGAAGCTGCATCACAAACACGCCGTTGCGGCTTCGGTGCGAAAGCCCGCCCACGAACGGCTCGGGAGAACCTATCCACTCCGTACCCCTGCTGCGGGCGACCAGAAGTTTACGCGGCAGATAGATGACCGTCGTGCCGTCCAGGCGGTTCCAGTCCCAGCCGTCGGAAACACATCCGCTGGCTTTTTGCGTTACGGGATTACCGCCGGCTAGAATGTCAAGATAGCCGTTGGAGATGTATCGACCGTAACGGTTGTTTTTGGCGTAAATCTCCCCATAAGCCTTGTACCGGCCGTAACCCTTCACGAGTGCAAGCCAGTCGTCCCGCCGATGGGCCATCAGGCAGGCATAGTTCATCGTCATGTTTCCCTGCGGGGTCTTTTCCGGCGTAATATTGTGCTTGCTGAAAATGGCATTTTTCTGCTTTTCCGGATAGAACCGCAGAAACGCCGCCGCCAGTTCCGGATCCACGTCATGTTTACCATCGGGGGAACCGGCCATCGCGAGCGTCAGAAGCGTCTCTGGATTGACACGCTGGTTCAAAGCGAATGGATGCCTGCCCGACAGCGGGAGCGGGAGGTCCCGCCAATTGCAATAGAATCGCATAGCCAGTACGACTTTCTTCAACTGTGCGAGGGCTTCGGGCGTAACCTGGAATGGCGTGCCCCTGAGCATGTGAATGATGCTTACCAGATTATTGACGCTGTAGTCGGCATACGCGAAGTAGTGCATACCGTGATGACAGGCCGAGCCGTCCGGCTTGAAACCGTTGCCCCCCCGATACATGATCTCCTTTGAAAGTCGCCTGGAGAACGCCCTCATGCTGCGGACCTGCTCTTGCGGCGTAGCCTGCAACAACGCACACTTCAGATGATTTGGAGTGTTCATGTAGAAGTGGTCCATATTGGGCTTGATCGTCGCATCGTCGAAAATCCGGCTGAAGCCGCAGTTCTGATCGAGGTACTCGCTTGACCTTCGCAGTGTACCGTGTTTTTGAAGGGTCTCTCGCATCATGAAAGTCGCGTCGGCAAGTGCCCGTCCGGGATACCAGCCCCAATTGAACCCGACCCCGACAGTCATGCCCTGATCGTGAATGTGATTGCTGATATCCACATACCATTTCGCCAGGCGTTTGCGATATTCAGGATTATCCGTCCGATGATAGTGCTGGCCGATGCTCTTCATCAGATTTGTAATGTCACGCGGATAACCGACCCCTTTCGGAAAGAATTCACTGTAGATTAACTTGGTCTTCGCGAACGGTTTGCCGCGAATCCCATCCGCGTCGCGAATGATCTCCAATTCGGAAACCTGTTTCTCGATGCCTTTCATGACCTCGTCGGTAACCGGCTCCACGACAAACGTGCCGAAGATACGTTTGATTTTCCTGGCTGACGCCAAGGATCTGGCTGCGAGGTTTCCCGTTCCTTTTTCCGTCTCCACGATATGCGAGTTAAGCCGGCTCGCGATTTTCTTGATAGAAGCAGCCTCTTTTTCCGTAACTTTTTTTGGAAGCGGAAACAGGGACTCGTCCGGTTTTACGGGCGTCCATTTCTCGTACGACGGGACATGCTGCACCTGCCAGTGCATCAAACCGTTGTATACGATAAGATCAAAGAATATCGTCCCAGCCTTGGCCGACTTGGGCGCGATAATCTTTATGTTGTCGGTTTTCGGCGAAACCTTGCCCTTGAATTGTGGCCGCCAGGTATAACGCAGGTGGGCGCGGCGCCAGCCTGTGAAATTAAGGGGCAACTCAAACCAGCCCGTAACCTTGTCGCCCGTGCGGAATTGAACGACAGCCTTGCCGTCAACGGGCTTCTCCACATAGTACCACAGGCCGAAAGTCGCCTTGGCACGCGATCCGCCGTATCCACCAGTACGCTTTATATTTCCAACACCGTGCCGCACCTTGATACTGTCGCCACCCCGCCAATTCCACTTCAGGGAATGCTTTCCGTGCTTGCTGTGCAATGCACTGGTCTTCAAGCTGCCGGGACGGGACGGTATCCAATACGAAGGGACGCCACGCTCAAAAGTCTCGCAGGAGTTTTTGCCAGGCGACTTGGGACGCACGACCGGACCAGCTTTTTCCGAAGTCGCCGCGGGTTTAGTCGCCGCGACCGGCACGGCCGCTTTCTCAGCCATGACACGGCAGGAAAAAACGTACAAACACCCTGCCGTCACAAGTACAAAACTGACAATATCAATAAAACGATTCTTTTGTTTAATCACTGATTGTTCCTCTGGATAATTCATTTCCTGTAGATATATTAACAGGCATGGGCAGGAGAATGGAAAAAGAAAGATGCCATAAAGCCATTTATCACTACATATCAAACACGTCAGTCCAGACATCGTAGATGCGGGGGTCGCCGCGTGGATTTCCGCCATCGTAAATTTCGTGGAGTAGTGGCAGGAAGAGGTCTCCGTTCACCCAACGGCCTGAACCGTCCCCGTATCCGACGTTGACTCCGTCCGTGTGCGTGTAGGTTACATAGACCCAGATACCACATACATCTGCGCAAATCGCCTTGTTCGCGAATTCGGTCTGCCGGGGAGGCCAGAAATTGCTGGTAGCGGATGAAGCGGGCCTTGGTGCCAGCGACGCCCTGGGAGCCAATCCGTCCCATGGATTGTGGTTCCAGGTTCCAGGTTCGTGGTGGTCGTACGCAAAACCACCGGTGGTCTTTGTGGACGGGCAATACAGGCTTTCGGGATCCGCCAGATATCCCTGTTCATGAAGAACTCCGTGAAGAACAAAATTCCCGTGTGCTTTTACGTAATAATTCGCGACTATATGGCTGCTGTAATACCCTATTTTTATCTTCCTTTTATTATCGTTTGCATAATTCCCCTGCGCCAGAATGACTCCACGTTGCTGCGAAAGGCATACAGTTCTCTTGGCAAACTCCTTTGCGCGACGAAGCGAAGGCAGCAGGATACTGGCAAGTAGAGAAATTATCGCAATAACAACCAAAAGCTCTATGAGAGTGAAGCCGTGCAGCGGCTTACGGGAACGTCGGCGGTAAAAATTTCCTGGCTTGGCGAAGGGTAACGTAATCATAATAAAACCTCGCATTCCGCAATTTTCACAATCATCATAGCCTGCACGGGCCATGCTACTCACCATTATGTACCCTCACGTGACGGCCTCCTCAAACCACCACGAATGAACGTCGATTTCAAATTCAACCGGCAAAGGGCGAATCATTTGATCTGTTACAAAACATACAGAGCACTACGCCTTCAAAAAGAAGGAGCCGGTGTGCCGGGCAACTATCAGCCCGACACACCGATGAAAAAAACCAAGAAACTTATCAGCTACGCCCGGCGACGTCTGCGACGAATCAGCACGCCAATGCCGCCAATACCCAGCAACGCCATCGTTGCCGGCTCGGGGGTAACCGTAATCTTCGCCGTCCCCATGCGCTGTTGGACACTGGAGTAGTTCCCGTTGATGAGGCGTAACTTCTGAGGCGTTCCGGTCCCATGGAAGGTCGCCGAGTTGTTGAGGTCCTCGTACAGAAGGGAACCAGCGTCTTCATTGTTAGTCCAGCTCCATACAAAGTCTCTGTTAGTACCGTCAACACTGGTCCAGTCCCATGAAAATAGGCTATAGCCACTAGTGCTGCTATTGTAGTTAATCATATTGTTGCTCGCAGCTGTCCCTCCAATACCTCCGGTCGCCGCATTAACTGAAAATGTAGAGGGATTCACGACTATATCCGAAAGCACGTTGTCAGCACTATCCAGTATCTGTACGCGGCCATTTGTAATGCTGCTTCCGACAAACACATCAAGATCGACGTGTCCGGTTGCAAGCGATCCAAAATCATAGGTGGCTATTGGCTGAGTACCCGTAGGATCACCCAGAATGAGCTGCCTTACGTTGGTATAGACGCCTCGGTAGTAGTGAGTACGGTAAAATTTTGAAACATTCTGAAATACCCAGCCGGCGGTCTCCAACTCCGCGATCGTGTCATAGGCCTCATCCTCAAATTCAAATGTAATACCCAATGCCGTTGAGGGTAGAGACATAAACAGCATCGCAGCCACAGCGGCAACGACAACGGCCCCGCTTCCTTTGATTCTCATTTTCATCATACTGCTCCTTTCATTCGTTCTGTTCCCGGCACACGCCGCGAACGCAGTGGTTTCGATTTACGTTTTTACCATGTCTTCTTCGCACGTTTTTTCTTCACGCGAACCTCTCGCACACAACTCAGCATTTTCAAAGCTGGCCGGTTTTGTCGGGGCTGTCGAATCACGCTTTACCAGCCGTACCGGTAATTTCTGGATTGATTCTATCTCTTCGTTTTTGATTAACTTTTTGAGCATCGCCATCGCCATCTCTATAGCGCCCAGCCGGGGTACCCTGAGTGTTGTCGCCGCCGGGTGCACCATCGCCGCGATTGGCAGATCGTCCGTTCCAACCACGCTGAAACCCTTCCCTACGCGCAGACCGTGCTCGGAAAGAGCGTGGTAAACAGCACCGAGTTGGTGGTCGGCAACGATTACAGCCGTGGGTCTTTCAGACCCAGCCAGCATCCGTTCCATCGCAGCGGTTACCAATTCTGCGCTGTATCCACCATACTGAACCCAGTGCGGCTTAAGCGGCAGCCCGCCCTCGGCTACCATGCGGTAAAAGGCTTCACGCCTGAAGAACTGGTCGCGATGGAATTTTTCCGCCTCGACTCTATGCAAGTAACCGATCCGCCGATGCCCCAGCTCCAAAAGATGCCCCACCTGCTTGCCGACCACTTCTGCCGGATCAATAATAAGGCTGTTGGGAAGAATCGAAGCCGTAGCGGGGAACAGATTTACCAGCGGCACGAAGTTCTTCTGAAAAAACGATACAATTCCCTCTTGATTCAAGCCCAGCGTCAAACAGCCCGAACAGCGATGCGAAACTATCCATTGCTCGACATCCCATCCTGTCGCATCCAGAGGTATCCGATGCACTTTGAGGCTAAGCCCCTGCTGGGACAATACGTCATTAAGCTGAAACAGCAATTCGTTGTTGTATAAACCGTGATTGAACTGATGATGGACTTCTTCGATCTTCCCGCCACCCGCTGCGAATATGAGCAAATGAACTTCCTTTAACCCCAGCCAGTCTGGCACAACCGCGGCACTTTTGAACAGGCCTTGCTTGGTTTTGACTTCGATCAGCCCCTTTTTCTCGAATTGCCTGACAACATTAGTAACCGTCTGTGGGCCGACCCGGCAACCTTGCATTACTTGACGGAACGAAGGGAGAGTGGCTCCCGGCTCAGAGGAACTCAGATGCCGCTGCAAATACTGACTTACGCGATGTTCTGAAAGTGATAAAGACACGTTAACCTGCCTGACAAATGCCCATGTTGTCCTACTCTGTTATCCGTCTGCTTTTAGAATAACAGTAACTTGCTGTTTCGTCAAGCATTTATTTTCTCAAATATTCATTTTTTCTTAAAATCGAGCAATTTCAATAAAAAAATCCTCCAAAATGGTATAATCGGGCTAATCCACATCTGTTTTCCGACTGTTTGCCAAATAACACGGCAATCCGCCAAAAACTCAATGGCATCTCTATAAAAAGTTGATTTTAGTCCGTCTGACGTTTAATGTAAGATGATAGACTGTCAGGTTCCACATACATGTTTTTTTCAGAAAGCTAAAATATGACCATTTGCTCGTGGGTTTCATCATCTCTGGCTCGACATTATCCAGCCACGCCGGTACCCAAAGCCGATCTGCTGCCAGTTTCTATTGAGGCTGCTTTGAATGAGCGGTTCAGTTTTCAAATTGCTATGCAAATGGCCGGCGAGCAGCCGCAGCAGGTTCGGCTGGAAGTTGACAGCCCGCGGGGACTGATGGCGCAAATCCGTCGTGTGGGATATGTCCCTATTCGCCACCACAACGTACCAGTTATGCCTGATTCTGCCGACATGGAAGGGCTGGGGCACATTCCAGGCTATGTTCCCGATCCGCTGTACGAAGAGGACTCGATGCTTCTGCCTGCCGGCGAGACACACGCGTTTTGGATTACCGTTCGCCCGTCTCGCAATGCTTTGCCCGGCCGGCATACCATTAAAGTTACCGTGATCCCGGAAACCGGCCGGCGCAAAACCCACACTGTCCGGGTACGGCTGCATGATATTGTCCTACGCAAACGCAAGAATTTCACTATCACGAACTGGTTTTACTCCGATTCGCTGATGGACTGGTACAAGACCGATGGGTTTGACAAGCGTTTCTGGGAGATTCTCCCGCGTTACATGCGTAACCTGGCCGACCACGGGTTGGATACCGTATACGTGCCGGTTTTTACCCCGCCACTGGATGGAATCAAACGCCCAAGCCAGTTGCTGCGTGTCAAAAAAGTCCAAAAGGATCAATACCGTTTCGACTGGCGAGACGTTCGCAAATACATCAATCACGCAAAGTCGTGCGGTATTACACACTTTGAATGGCCCCATCCGTTCACGCAGTGGGGCGTCAAACATGCTATACGAATATACAAAGACCAGGGTCAGAACGGGGAGCTGCTCTGGCCGGCACATACCGGCGCGACTTCCAAAACCTATCGAATATTCCTGGCCCAGTATCTGCCCCAGTTGCACCGTTTTCTGGCCAAGGAAAACATACTCAAGAAATCCTTTTTTCACGTGTCGGACGAGCCTCATAATGATAAGGACCGGGCGAACTATCGCAAGGCCCGTACCATGCTGGGGGAACTGGCCCCGTGGATGAAGGTAATGGATTGCATGACGGACATTTCCCTTGCCCGTCAAGGGCTGACCGACGTGCCCATCGCCAGCATCCGCACCGCCCTGGATTTTGTAGCCGAGGACATCCCGTCGTGGTGCTACTATTGCTGCGGGCCGCGAGAAGCTTTTCTCAATCGGCTGATTGACACGCCACTGGCGAAAATCGCGATGCACGGGCTGCTGTTTTATCGCTGGCCTTTCAAGGGATTTCTCCACTGGGGATACAATTACTGGTATAAATCCCAAACACGGGATTTAATCGACCCATACACCGTTCAGGACGCCCTGGCCTGGCCACACTGGGCATACGGCGACCCCTTTATGGTGTATCCGGGCCCCGATGGGCCTGTCGATTCGGTCCGCTGGGAGATTTTCGGCGAGAGCTTGCAGGATTACGCACTATTGCAGACCCTTGGCGTGGATCGGAACAACAAGCTACTGGCCCCGCTCAAAAGTTTCGAAAACTTTCCCAAGACAGAACGGTGGCGACGCGATTTGCGGGCAAAACTGTTTGCCGAGGCGAAAAAGAAAACGAAAAAAAATTCCAGGTAACTACCCAAAAAGTCGTCTGCATAGCCGTACGAGGTGTTTGGGGATGGTGAGGACCGCGGCGAAGAGGCTTGCCAGGATTCCCGCACCGGCTGCTCCGCCGGGACAGCCCGCTTGGCCGCAAAACGGACATGTCGCACTTGCCCCGCCGAGAAATACGAACATCCCCGCCCACCAGGCAAAGAATCGAACCAGCGGCGACGCGATGCGGGAAATGCATCCCCGGAATTTTTGAAATTTTCGGAATTTGCCGGTGTGCTTCATAGCGGTAACATTCTAACCTCTCAGCCCCTATTCGACAAACCCGATTGAGTCGGGGATGGGTATGATTCTGCCCTCTTTGTTAACGCTGGCGATGGTGGTTTGAGCGGTGGCCAGCAGCAGGCCATCCGATTTGCGTTTGAGTTCGTATGCGTGATCGATACGGCAGGCGCCGTGTTTGGTGATTTCCGTGTGAAGCGTAAGCAGGTCGTCGTAATGGGCGGGGTGTTTGTATTTGGCGGAGCAATTGGCCACGACAAACAGCACGTCGGCCTTCTCCAGGTCGGCGTAGACCATACCCTGTGCCCGCAGCAGTTCCGTCCTGCCCATTTCGAAGTAGACCCAGTATCGGCTGTGGTGCAGCACCCCCATCTGGTCAACCTCGGGATACCGCACGCGAATTTCAATATCGATACTCGTGGGAATTTTGCTCATACCGTTCTCCGTTCCATATTACGCATACATACCATAAACAACCCCGGAATTACTATTGCACACCGCGGCTGATTGTACCAGAAAACGCGTGGGCGGGAGAAGGATAAGCCCATAACCAACTTCCCATGTCTAATGCGGCATGACTCAATAACCCAAATCTGACAATAGACTTTCTATGGTTATGGTCAAATCGCCAAAACTAAGTATCTCAACATTAGTAAGTATATCTACTCCACAAATTCCACTAGTGTCGGTAACAATGAGTGTGTTGTTTTCAGCATCATATTCGAAAGTACAATCACTGAAATCACAAGCAAAACATACAGTGTCGTTGCCGCTGCCGCCGGTTATCACGTCATCGCCACCGCTGCCGTAAATCGTGTCGTTGCCGCTGCCGCCGTCGATCAGGCTAATGCCGGTAAGAACCGTATCCCGGAAGTCCAGCGTGTCATAGCCGCCGGTGCCGAGAATCCTTGTGGAGCCGTCACCGAGAATCTGCTCCACGGTCT
>JAIORC010000225.1 GCA_021108335.1 Phycisphaerae bacterium | reverse complement strand
TCCAGCCGCCGGAGACAGCCCGCCAAGAGCAAACTTTCAGCAGATATCCACGGCTTGTTGGGCGGCTGATTTACGCCCGGTTCATCTCCCGCCAGTCGATAATGGTTTCCAGTCCCATGGCGATGAGCTGCTGGCGGATTTGGGTACCCGTTTGCGGACTTCGTGCCATCTGATGTGCAGTGCCAAGGCAATTTCGCGGAGGGTAAGGCCGTTCATAATCATCCAGCAAAATCGCCGGAGCGTATCGTCCAGTCTCGCCACCATTGTCTGAACCGCCCGGCGAAGCGTTTTCAGCGGGTTCTCGCCAGCCAGGCGGAGCAGGTCTACCGTATAACTTTCGGGGTGGGACAGGTCACCATATCGCTGCTTGGCCCGGAAACGCCGGCCAAAGGCGCGTTTCCAGTTCCGGATTCGGCTGCGGATTCGAGTACCCAGTACCGTGGACTCGCTGAAGGCGCGGATTTGCGGGCTGTAGCGGAATCGCGTAACCCACAACATGATTTCCTGCATGAGGTCTTCCCAGTCGCACGGCGGGACGCCCATTTCGATGATGCAACTGGCGGCGATTTTGATTTTCCATAATTCGCAGCAGCCTTCGTAATTGCTGACCAGTTCTTCAAGTGTGATACTTTCATTCAGTGCCATGTTCGGCTCCTTCCATAAAAAGGTTCGAAATGACCGGAGAAATGTTCAACGTCAGCTAAAGTGGCAGTGAGTTGGGAGTGAATGCTAAGGTACGGTTTTGGAGTCGACAGATCGGTTGTTTCTGTTGTGCTGAACAGGAAGTCAAAGCCTATTGAAGTCTCTAAGGCTACCCGCAAGCGAATCTTCCAAGCCGCCAAAGAAATGAATTACAGTCCAAATCTATTAGCCAGAGGATTACGCAAGGGTAAAACACAGACAATAGGTTTTTTAGCAGGTACTCCCAAACATGAGATACTGTCTGCTCAAGTAATGATATTGGACCAGTTGGTGGACAAAGCCGGGTATCGGCTATACATCTCCTACACCATGGGTGAACTGGATCGTATGGTGGAAACGGCAAACGAGCTTGTCAGCAGGGGCGTGGATGGGCTGATCCTGCGTGGTGCATTTCCCGGGGTTTCCACCGAACAGTTGCAATCCAGGCTCAGCTTCCCAGTTCCAACGGTATTCGTCGAGTCGCAGGTGCCTTTCCCGTGCAGGCAGGTATATCAAGATGGAGCTGTCGGCGTGAAGCAGGCGGTGGATCACTTATACGCCCTTGGGCACCGCCATATTCACATGGTCAGGACTTATTGGAACGGATGGGAAAGGGCATTGCGGTTCAGGGGATTCCGTGAGGCCATCGACAGTTACGGCCTTGGCAAGGCGGATGAGAAGCTTCACGAGATTGACGCCTGGACATGCCACATGGACAAGAATGGCCATACGTCTCTCGATATAGACACGGTTTCCCGCCGCATGAAGGGGCTTCTGAAATCCTATCCGGACTGTACCGCGATTTTATGCCACGACGATGAATTGGCTTTGGTGGTTCTTTTGTGTCTGTCGCACCTTGGGATAAAGGTTCCGGAAGATATTTCCGTGGTGGGTTTCGACAACATTCCGGCGACATTGACCTCGCACCCCCCCTTGAGCACAGTGGTCAAGTCGATAGGAAATGTGATTCGCACCGCCTTCGATCTCCTCATGGAAGAAATTGATAATAAACAGGCCGATCCGCAAGAGGTGGTAATACCCTCGGAGTTTATCTCCCGCCAGTCAACCGGACCGGTGAGAACGACGAAGGTCTTGGATTTTGTGGCATAGGGAAAGTTGGAATACGTTATGTAACATGACCGGTTCACTTTAGCGATACAGGAAAAGAGAAAAGAAAAGGAAGGAGAAGAAAGGCCGTGATTCGCAGTAAACCTTGACAGGATATCTGGATTAACAGGATTGTTTTTATCTTGTAAGCCTTGTCATCCCGCCAAGAAGTCGTAACTCGTGACTATTGGAAAGGCCCACCGGGCCGACAAAAGCTGAAAGTCGAGGCGAAGCTGAGACGCTCTATAGCTCGATTGTCGGAGTGTTAATAGCTGGTTGCTCAAAAAAGCTTTTGTTAACGACAGAGGAGAAGTGAAATGAATGTGAAGTTAATGACAATGTTAATGTTGGTGGCTGTGGTTGGCATGGTGTCTGCCGTGGCAAGTGCAGACATGGTTAATACGAACTTCGAGCCGAACAGCGCCGGGGCCGGTTCGTGGACGATTCCCTCTGGGTGGAATGCATCCTTAATTGGTGAAAATGACCCTGCATCCGGTATAGCTTGGGCAGGCCCCGCTGGTACTCCCCAGTTCGCAAACGTTGGCGAAGGAGTGGATGGCCAGAACGCTTTCATGAACGGCAACGATGTCGCCCGGCTTAATTTCACCGGCAGCAGCGGCAACGACACCGGCACATTTACCACTACGTCCATGATGTATCTACATTCTGCTACCACCACAGGTCAATACGCGTTTCTGATGGGTAGAAACGGGGGAGATGGGACTGGTAATGCCTGGAAAATCTCCTGGGAAGTGCGTATGCACAGTACTGACGGCACTGCCGTAGAGCTGAGAGCCTGGAACGGCAGCACTTTGTCAACACTGGCGACTATTACCGAGAGTACGTGGTACGACGTCAAAGTAGATGCCGACTATGACGCGAACACATACGATGTGTCTTACCGCACATGGACTTCGGGTGGTTTGGGTACATGGAGTCTGGTGGCTGACGACATTGCTTTCGTAGCAGATGGTTCCGGGTACGACGGCTGGGGCGGCGGTGATGCGTTCCAGATGTTGGATATCGGTTCTGGTAGTATTGGTGGCGCGATGTATGACAACATCAATGTCGTGCCTGAACCAGCGACGATGCTGTTGCTACTTGTCGGATTGCCTCTTGCCCTTCGCCGAAGGAAGTAAAAACATCGGGACCTGTAGTTATTATGTTATGAATGGTGCCACAGAAAGTTAGGAATGCAGACCTGCCGGCCGCGAAAGGCCGGCAGGCTGCAGGTTTGATTTGCATTTAGAGTTTCGAGTGTTATTGTTAAGGAATGGACATCATGGCTAATCAGAATCAGAAATCTCGAACCGGAACTGGTTTTACCTTAATCGAGCTTTTGGTTGTAATAGCCATTATTTCTCTTTTGGCGAGTATTCTGTTGCCGTCGCTGAACAGGGCCAAGGAGCTGGCCAAACGTGTTATTTGCCAGAATAATATGAAGTCAATGGGAGTGGGTTGTACGATGTATTCGGCAGATTGGCGAGGCTGGATGATTGACGGATACGAAGGCTTGGAGGACGGTACGCTGTGGCTCAGAGCAGAAGGAAAGCTCCCCCTGTATCTTGACGGGCAACAAGGATATTATTACGGTGAGCAATCCAATGCCGCCAAAAGAGGCGACTGGTTCTCTTCGTATGATCCGGGATGTTACGAGGGCAATGTTTTCGACTGCCCGACGAACCCGAACTGTGAAAAGCAGATGGGCAATTACGCCATGTGCTGGACGTTTTGTTCAAGGTGGTGGAGTCAGCGTAAACTAACTGCTGTTGTGAATCCGGCGAAAAAGCTGCTTGTTCTGGAAAGCAACTTTACGACCGCTATGGGTTCTACCTGGTATACGTTCCAGATTCCGGACGTACACGGCGACGGATCGAACTATTTATGGGCTGATGGCCATCTGGATTGGCAAGTGCTGGATGATATCGAAGTAGAAATGTTCGACTGCTGCGATTAATACGCCTCTAACTGACCGATTTTTCCTGAACGTACCGAAGAAAGTTAACCAATTAACCAGTTAATCAATTGCTCACGCGGTTAGTTTGAGTAACTTCAATTTCGGCGTGAAAACAGCATCCGGGCGTTGGGCATATCCTCAATACTTCTGATTCAACCTCAACGATAAAAGGAATCTCTAATATGCGCAAAAACAACAAATACATTTGTATGCTTCTGGCGGTTCTGGTGGTTAAATTATTGTTTTGCGGACTTCTAATCGGCCAGGAACGTCACCAGTCGAAGGTCGGCTCTCAGGCGAGCCGACAACCGGTTAATTTTTTCTTCTGTGATTTCGGCTGGGACGGTCGATTTATGGCTGAGGGCTATATTACCGTTGATTCACGGCTTGAATATAACAGCAAGCTTGGGTTCGGATTTACCAGGAAACCCAACGGGCAGATGAAGGCTGACCCCGCACAGACCCTGCGCAGTCGCGTACTGATGGATGGAATCACCGCCGGGAAACCGGCAGTCCTGCGTGTGGATTTGCCCAACGGTACTTACGAAATAAAAGCATACGTACCGGCTATGAACAAGCACCCTATGTATCAGCGTATTCCCATTGCCAACAACGGCCGCCAGTGTATCCGCGCCAATGGCGTAATGGTTGTTGACAACAGTGAAACGCTCGAAGCACGTGAGATCAGAACGTACACGAAACGCGTGGATGTTACCGACGGTAAAATGTTGGTGGAATTCTTCAGTTCCATTCCGGGCAAGAATGACATTCCATGTAACGGTATCGAGATAACGCCCGTCGGTAAGAAGATCGGCAAAAAGCTTAAGAAAACCGTCGCGGCGAAGTTTAACGAAAAGATATACCAACTCCGGCGTCCCAAGCCCGCACCAAAACTCAAGCTTTCTCTCCAGAACGCGAAATGGGCGGGCAAGCCATCCCTGTCCCTGACACTAGGCCAGAATGAAACTGCAACGCAAATTGGACCGCACAGCGTATACAAGCCGCGCCGAGGGTGGGGGTTTACGCATCTCGTACCCGATAGGGTCAAAGCATGGCGGGCCGGCGATACAGAAGGGCTGAGCTGGCGAAACGAGTTCTTTTACATGCACGATGAACCGGAACTTCGGATAGACGTTAAGCCGGGCTTATACGAAGTAACATTTCATCTTGGTCGACCGGACAGGGCGGTAGCGGACCAGACAATATCCATCAACGAAATGCCTGTCGTCAAGGCGATATGCACCAAAAGCATAACTCCGGTTAAAACGATTGCGCCGGCGATTGACGGTAAACTTTGTATAAAAGTATTTGCCCCGGAAGGCCGGAAAGTATTTCTCAGTCAGATCGACCTGAGACGCATCAGCCGTCAACCCTGGAAACTTTCCAAGGTGGGTTTTCCCGGCTCATATCGTTATATGAAGCAGGCTGGTCCGGCATACCATTGGGACGGCGAAAAAATCACAAAAGTTGTACCTGGTAAATATCTCTTGCGTCTCAAGATGGGCAATATTCCTCGGCGGGATTTTTATCTGAACGGGGCATACAAAACAAGCAACCTGAAGTGCAATAAACTTGTCTGTGAACACATTGTCAAAGTTGACGGAAAGCAGTTTTCCGTAAAGATGCTCGACCCGTCGGGACCCGCCCGCGTTGAGAAGGCGGAACTCTTCGCTCTGCCCGGTGCGGAATATTTCTCCGTGTTGCGGAAAAGCGTGGAAACCATACCTCCGGTCGAACTGCGCGACGTGTTGGTGAACAAGGTTACCTATCGTACGCTTAAACCAACGGTGAAAAGTGAAGTTGTACTATTCAACAATACCGGCCTGACTCAGAGTGGAAATCTTCATCTCGAAATTCGCAATAACGCCGGCCGTGTAATTGCAAAAAAGACATTACCCGTCCAACTGGCGGCCTTTGCACTTGGTAAGTATAAGAAAGCATTCAAACTCACCCTTGGTCACATGCAGGGGCTGGTCCTGGTGGCGAAACTCGATATAGGTGGGGCAAGTTGGCAGCAGGCACGGGCGTTCGATTGTACCGATAACTTCGTGCGTAACTTCCGCTGGGGTGGATATGATGTCAGCCGGCTTATCCCGCGTGAAGATAAAGAAGTCTGGGCACGCAGCCAATTGCCCTACTATCCCTATATCGCACCCATAGAGGGAGTGGGCAGTGCGTATCGCCTCTATCAGAATGTCCTGTGTAGCGTAAATGCGGATGAGTGTCGCGGACATTCCACACCGTGGGAAGAACGCAAAAAGCCGGGGCTTATCCAAGACGGCTTTGCCAAGTCGCAGGGATACTACAGCATGGAGAAGCTTGCCAAAACAGCCCGGCTGTGCAAGCAACGGGGAATCATCCCGCAAAGCTACCTCAATGCCTGGGGGGCGCATTCCATACTGGTCGAGCCGAACCATCCGTGGGTCAACCGTATGCCATCGGATACCGAGTATCATTGGTACGGCTGGAGCTATATAATGAACTCCAACCCGAATATCAATCATCCACTTTCACCAGCAGAAAAGAAACTTATGCGGATGAAAGATCATGGAGCAAAAAACTGGGCTGATTATATGGTCAGTGAGGCGGTCATGTCCGCACGGAAGTTGAAGTTCGAATCTTTCTGGTGGGACAACTGGTCGGGGATGTTTTGTCCTTACAGGTGGCAGGATCCCAAAAATCTCTTCGATGGCGTCTCGCCGGGGGATTGTAACGCATATGTTCTGAAAAACTTCCTGAAAAAGCTGAACAATCCGGACTTTGTCGTGATGGCCAACGCCTCCGAACTGCTGAGAGAAGGCCCGGGATGGGAAGGAAGCAGGAGATTCCATGGTACCAAGGGCATGAAACCGTTTTACGCGGTGATGAAATACGCAAACGTATTCTGGCTTGAAACACCGCAAAAACCCACGCTGGACGAGCAACGCCTATTCTTCAAACGTACTCTGCAAAGAAAGCACAAACACATTGACACGATCCGTAGCGAACCGCTGGTAATCAGTTGGTCCAACTCCGGTCAGCCGGAGTACAGTAAGATCAACCTGAAACCGGACTTGACGCACATGTATCGCCAGTTGCTTTTTGAAACCATCGCCACAAGCGACGAAATGGTCGATCTGCTCAAGGCACCCCGCAAATATTGTAACAGTTTTTACGCTTACCCCAAGGCAATGAAAGAGCATATGCGGACGTACGCGTTCATGACATATAACATAGATGCTTATAATCTGGACGGGACGGAACCGGCGGCTGGCGTGAAAATATCCAGCCCGACGCACCAAATAAAGTTGGAAGACGATATCTCGTCCGACGCGCTGCACGTAATGGTGCGATATCAGCCTAAGCTGAAACGATATCTGATCCACGTGTTCAATTATTACGGTACTACGATGGACATTCTCAAGTCCCGGCCGCGACCAATGCTTCAGAAAAATGTTGAACTTGCAATCGACGGCCTGAATTTGAAGAACCCGCGTGCTTATTCAACAAGCCCGGATAACGAAAAATGGTGGCGTCAGCAGTCGCTTCGACTGGAGAATGGTAAGATTAAACTTCCCCAGGTAGATACGTACACACTGCTTGTAATTCAGGAAAAAGAAAAGGATTAAGAGAATGAAACCCGTCAAATTATTGGTCATCGGTGGTGGTAGTCGCGGTAAGAGATATGCATCCTACGCCCAGGATTATCCCGACCGGGCGAAGGTTGTAGGCATAGCTGAGCCGCGTGAATCACACCGCAAATCTATGATCGAGACATACGATATCCCCGAGGAGAATGTGTTTGCCGATTGGAGGCAGGCTGCTCAGCGCGATCTATTCGCCGACGCGGTAATCATCGCCACACTGGACGATATGCATGTCGAGCCGGCTGTCGCATTTGCGGACAAGGGCTATCACATGCTGCTGGAAAAACCGATGGCTCCCTCCGAAGCCGGCTGCCGTCAAATCGTCGAAGCTGCAATCAAAAACAAAATCCTCTTCGCCGTATGTCATGTAATGCGATACACCCCTTATACGCTGAAACTCAAGTCGTTGCTCGATTCCGGCGCTATTGGCGAAATCATAAGCATTCAACACCTCGAGCCGCTCGGACATTGTCTATATGTAACCGCATACGTTCGAGGTAGATGGCGTAACGAGGCTGAATCGTCCCCCATGCTGCTGGCTAAGGCCTGCCACGATCTGGACTGGATACGAGATATCATGGGCGTCAAGTGCTTAAAGGTGTCCTCGTTCGGATCACTGTGCCACTTCCGCAAGAAAAATCAGCCGGCAGGCGCCGCCGACCGCTGCGCAGATTGCTCCGTCGAGATGACCTGTCCGTTTTCAGCCCAAAAGATATACATGGGTCAACCACCTGTGGTGCGTACCGAACATCTTATAGATGCACCTACCGGCGACATGGAGAAGGACGGCCCGGAAATTTTACGCAGCCGATATGGTCGATGCGTCTACGCCTGCGACAACGATGTCGTGGATAATCAAGTTGTGAACATGGAGTTTGAAGGGGGGAAAACAGCCTCATTTACAATGACCGGATTCTCCGAACAAACTGGAAGGCGGACAACCATCTTTGGAACAAGAGGTGAGCTTTACTGTAATGTTAGCAATATAACAGTCTTTGATTTCCTGACTGGCAGTAAGAAAGTTATCGATGCTTCACCCGGCACGGATATTCATTACGGCCACGCTGGAGGAGATGCTGGTCTCATGGAAAGCTTCATTGCAGCCGTCGGCGAGAACGACCCCAGCAAGATACCATCCGGTCCGGAAGAGTCCCTTGAGTCCCACCTTATGGTATTCGCCGCGGAAAAAGCAAGGCACGAAAATACGGTCGTGGAGATATAGTAATGAATACTCGTCAACGTTTTGTGAGAACATTAACGGGGCAAGAAGTGGATCGGGTCCCGTTCATCAAGGTTTTCGGCGACAAGAACACCATTGTGCCTGGATGGGAAAAAGAGTATCCAGGTATTGGGGAATGTATTGATGATATTCTGCATTTCGAAGGAGAAGACCGGGGCTGGGGGAAAACACTGGTTAACATGGATCGTTCTCAACGTGGAGAACCAGAGATAATCGAGGGCAATGATTTGGGGATAATTAAAAGATATATCGACGGAACCGTGGAGATACATCAGAATGGCAATGATTATCATTTTCATATACAGGAATATCCGATAAAAACCCGAAAGGATTGGCTCCGAATGAAAGATCGTCATTTGCAGCCAGATGATCCGGAACGATTCCCAAAGGACTGGGGGGAGTGTGTTGAGCGTTATCGTTCGCGAAGTTATCCGCTTCAGTTAACCCACAAGGGAGTCTACGGTTTTGCCCGCAATATGTTAGGTGACGAAAACCTTGCCTATGCCTTTTATGACGACCCTGACCTTGTTCATGACATCATGGACTCCTATACTGACATGGCTATCAAGATATGGGAAAAGATGGTTCGTGACGTAGACTTTGATCTAATAGAATGCTGGGAGGATATGGCAAGTAAGAATGGCAGCCTTATATCTCCAGACATGTTCCGGGAGTTCATGAGGCCCAACTATCGCAAAGTCGCATCTTTTGCAAAGGACCATGGCATCGATATTATTCTGGTGGATTCTGACGGAAACATCGAGAATCTCACGGAACTAATGTTGGATAGCGGTGTAACGACGCTGTACCCTTACGAAGTACAGGCAGGAAATAACGTTGCCGAACTTTTAGACAAGTTCCCAAAACTTGGGGTCATAGGAGGTCTGGACAAGAATGCGATGGCAAAAGGCAGGAAAGAGATCGATTGCGAAATAGATAAGGCCCGTGAACTGATCCAGAAAGGACGCTATATTCCAGGTCCGGATCATTTTGTCCTGTCTGATGTTACATGGAAGAACTATCGTTATTTTATGGAACAATTGAGAGAAGTAGTGATGAATAAACCTGCATGCTGTACGAAAGGTTCTGAAGTAGCATGACCCGACTTGAAACCCAATCAGCGATTGACGGAGTACAGAACCACAAGGCGTGGTATGCCCTCAGACGCACTCTGCCGCCGTGGAGCTTCGATGAAAACCTTGCCGAGCTGGTTGAACTGTGTCCTGAATGCGGTATCGACGAAGTTATCGTCAAGGTCAATACGGAAGAATTTTCGCACGGAATTCCAACCATTGAGTGGATGAAGGACTACCAGCCAATGCTGTTCCGCACCAGGAAAGCCTTAAACGCAATTGGTGTTGTTTTTTCGATCAATCCCTGGATAACGCTAGGCCATCGCGACCATGGACATGAGTGCCTGAAGCTCTTTCCGGATATTGACTTCATCGTTGGCCACGATGGGTCGCAAAGCCGCTCCTGCGCCTGTCCGCTATCCGATGGCTGGCGTCGCCATACTGCAGCGTTATGGCGTCTATATGCAGAAACTCAGCCGGACATAATATGGATTGAAGACGACTTTCGTCTGCCGAACCACGGCTTGGTGAAGTATGGCTGCTTCTGCAAAAATCACATGGAACAATTCCAGGAAAAAGTTGGAAATCCGGTAACAAGGCAACAGCTTGTAGAGGCGTTACTTGCGCCGGGCAAGCCCCATCCTTGGCGAAAGATATGGCTGGACTGGCAGGGGCAAAGTCTCGTGGAGACCGCCGGATTTCTGGAGAAGGTCGTTCATAAAATATCGCCCCAGACGCGGCTGGGGTTGATGTCGGGCCAGGCACAGAACCACTCCCTTGAGGGAAGAGACTGGCATAGACTGGCTGAGGCGGTTGCCGGGCCTCACACTTTTATCAGCAGGCCTAAGATGGGCGCATACTCAGAGCATTCGTTGAGGGACTTGTACGAATGCGCCCGGCATATCAGGGTAAGTCGCCACTGTTTGCCTGCCGGCGTAATCGAAATGACCGAAGTGGAAAACTGCCCCTTCACGTACTACAGTAAGTCAGCGAGATTCACCTCCTTGCAGATGGACTTGTCCTTCGCCATGGGGGCCCACGGCGTAACACTTAACCTTTACGACCATTCAGGGACACCCATGTCCGTCACGCCGTACATGGGCCAAATGCTTTCGGAAAGAAAAACCTTCCACAACGCGATTGTCGAGCGGTGCTTGCCAGGTGGTGTCATCAACGGCGTTAGAATCCTCCACCATGATCGCGGCAGCGAACACATGGTGCTCGGCGAAGATGCCGATTATAGCGACATGACACAGGATGGCTACAAGTGGCAGAACCTTCTCGAACCGCTTGGTTTTTCCATCACGTATGACCAGTCCGACGTAGTAGCCATTTCGGGCCAGACTATCAGGGCCTTCAGCGACGAAGATATCCGAGCGTTCCTTTCCAGTGGAGTCATTATCGACCTCAGTGCTCTGGAGATTCTGATCGAAAGAGGTTTTGAGGAACTGCTTGGAGTCTCAATTGTGCGACAGTTTGCCGTTTCTGACAATGGGGCATCCGCGGCAGAGGAATTTTGCGACACAGAGTTCGGTGGCGGCAGGCGTAAGTATCTCAAAATAAACGGAATAGGCGACAATCCGACGATAGCCGAACTGAAACTGAACCCAGACGCAAGGAAATTGTCGCAACTGGTAGATTCCGATACCGAAGCACATTATCCATATTTGAGTATTTTCGAGAATGCACTCGGTGGGCGGGTGGCTGTCTATCCGATCAACATCAACGAGATGGGTGACAACGTGGCGTTTCTCAGCCACTTCAGGCAAGTACAGTTATACAATGTCCTGAAGTGGCTGTCGCGGGATAAACTACCCCTGTTTGTCGAAGGTGGCGCGTATCCCCTGGCGTTTCGCTCGGATTATGACGGATACTCAATTTTAGGCATATTCAATCTCTCTCTTGATAATTGGCCGCACGCGAAGATTCACCTGCATGCCGGGGATAGGAAAGTCTCGGTAATCCGGATTTTAGACGAAACGTCTAAATGGAGTATCCGCAAGAGTATTGATATTCACTACGAAAACGGAAATATTGATTTTACAATCGATGAGCCGATAGCCTTCGCCCAGCCGATGTTGATATCAATAGATTGGGCGTAACGTTGAGTTCATGAGATGAGAAACCTGCTTTATGATTGTATGCACCTTGCGATAGCCGGAGAGGATTATCCTGGGGCTATTGACACATTTTATCCGCGAATTTGTAATGTCCTTGTGCAATGCGTTTGTCCAGCCAGGGAAGGCGAGACGCCTTTCATCATCCATGCGGGAAAGGAATATGTCAAAGCTCGCATTGACGAAAACACCTTCCAGGACTGGCCGGTCGTGTTCGGAAAGCTAAAGCGACTTGGATACGATGGCTGGATTACCGTTATAGAGAACACCTGGCCACAGGATCAGCGAAAAAAAGTCGCCATAAAATGGGCCAGTTATTTGAACGATTTGTGGCGTAGTCTGTAATCCGAAAAAAACATTAACCACAAATATCAATGTGCACAATATCGCAGCAGAGGCCTATGGTGCAAAAGCCGGGTGGATTGCTGAAGTCCTGTATTGTCATAGATAAGCTCAAATAGGGAGTGATTAAAATGAAAAAGACTCACTTTGTATCGGGACATATCTGGCGTAGAGTTATTCTGGCGTTCACCGTCATGCTTATCCTTATACAGCAATCACAGGCCGGGGATCACCCGCGTCTCATTGTGAAGGAATCAGATTACGCGGCTTTGCGGGCACGTGCAGGCAAGTCGCCGTGGAAGGAGATGAAAGCCAACGCGATCTCTCATATTAACAGCCATAGTTACAGCCGAGGCTCAACCCCTGGGCCTGGTTTCAGTTCGATGTCACACATTGTGAGGGCCGGCGCCCTGGCCTACATCCTCGACCCGGCAAACAAGGCATCCTATAAGGGCAAGATTGTGGAGGCTTTGAGCGATTGGGACAAGTTATTCTTATTTGCCAGGGATTGGACGGGCCACAACCGTCAGTACTACTTAAACGCCGATTGGCAGGCTGCTTTTTTCAATTCCGTCCTTGCCCTTGACGTGCTTTACAATGACCTGACAGCCTCCCAGCGCGTCGATCTGGAAGCGAAACTTAATACGGTCGCCAACTGGTACTATGCAAAATCCCAAAGTTCCTACCATCTCGCCAACTACGGTCTGTGGGCTATCTATAAGAACGATGTTCCGCGGATCAACCGCGCCAAGGCCGGTTGGCGTTCACAATACTCGCGCTGGTTCAGCTCGGACGGCGTGTTCGTAGACGGGCCGGGCTACGCGATATGCAGCGCTAACTCCAGACACGGCAAAATGCACTTTCATCATGTCCTCGAATTTACGGGGGTGGATAACACATGGTATTCCGACCCCAAAGTCGCCTCTTTTTACGAATGGTTATATGGCGCCGCATTCAGTCCTTTCTACAGGATGATCTGCTTTGGAGATACCGGCCCAAATCGCGATTACGCCCCGTTCGACCCTGGGGTTCACAAGTTCTCGAAAAAGGCCTTTGCCAATCTCGCCTGGTGCGCGAATGGCCGGATACCACCCAGCTCACTTTTTTTCTACGCCATCATGGATACGCCAATCCCATCGCCCCAAAAACCTCTCAGTCGCATCTGGCCCGCCGGTTGCGCGGCATTCTGGGAAGACAACCCCTCAGATCGGTCGCTCATGGGCGTTCTGTGGAACTGTAAAAAAGAAAAGTCTCACCCACACAAAGAAGTAAATGCGATTCACCTGGCCGCCTATGGTGAGCATGTCCTTCGCAACGCCGGCTATCGCAATTGGGGCAAGGGCGCTCACGGTTTTTCCTGGGATTACATTCACAACACAGCTGTCTCCGGCAACACCGTGCTTATTGACGACCACGATCATGCTTTGAAGATTGGCGGCGGTATCACCGAGGGCTTCACCGCGCCACTATTTGACTACGCCGCAGGTGATTCAAAAAAAGCCCTGGTTGGCGGCAAACACCGGCGCAACTTCGTTTTCGTGCACCCCCAGGATGGCCGATGCGGTTACTGGGTTCTCTTCGATCAGGTGGACACCGAGAACCCCGACAGCAGCGTCAACGTCGCCTTGCACCCAAACGCAAACAACTCCACCACAGTCTCGGACAAACGTGAATACAGGGCAAAGGTGGCGCCGCACACATACAGTGGCCACAGTGTTTATCTAAGCATCTTCCTCGGTACGCCTCCGACATCGGTCAGTATAAAAGACGGCCTGCTTGCACGTATGCCCGATAAAAAAACCAGCTTCGTTGGCAAGTATCTCTATTCGACCTATTCGACTAACGGCGAAGGCAGGCGGAACATCGTAACTGTGCTTTTTCCGCACGACGACACTCACGCCAAGGCGTCTATGACCCGTCTTTCCGGCAGCGGTTATACCGGCGCAGCCATGGACTTGGGTAATTCCATGATTGATTATGCACTGGAGTCATCCGGCACGAGTGTAGTAACGTATGACGGCGTTGCTTTTAGAGCTTCCGCAGCATTGTGGCGCACGAATAACGGCAACAATGTCTTCTACTTTGTTCGTGGCGGTAAAAGTTTTGATGACGGCGCTTCTTCTCGCAGGGGCTTTGCCAGCAATGCAGACGTGGGTGTATACGTTAGGGACAAGACAGGCAGGATTATTTCTCCCGGGACAGAGGTAACGTTTTATTATCCGGGCATTGTGGGCGTGGCTCTGGATGGGACAGCCGCGATAATTGTGGATTCGGGTGTCGGGTGGGTCAAGGTTACTGTCCCCTCTGGAACGCATGAGTTGAAACTGATCGTGTCACCTGCCAGGGAGCTTCCATTAAAACAAGGGACATAAAAAACGGGCGAAGCCTCTGGTTAAAAGGCCCCGCCTGGTGTAGTTATTCATGTGATTTATGAATCTATCGTCTACTTCCGTCTGCGTCTAATCATCACAAATCCGCCAATCGCCAGCAGTGACAGCATCGTCGGTTCGGGGATAAAAACTTGTGGACCAACCATTCCACCGACTTGGCCGGAGAAATTAACCGGCACACCATCCGAAACCACAGCAACGGCAATTATGTTTATGCCTCGTGGGAATACATCGACCGCAACGACCGGCGATGACGGCCATATACCTTATTAAAAACTTTGCCCGTGCCCGGATAAGAAAGCACCGATTCGCCGGATGCCGCTCTATACTGCATGAGAATTTCCTTTGCGCTCAAGGCGCGGTTGTAAACAGCTATTTCGTCCAGTTTACCCTTAAAACAATATTTGTCATTTTTTCCGAGATTTCCATAAGCGCCGATTAACAACGGCGCATCGTAAGCACTTATTTTTCCAGTCGCTGTTTTGCTCGCAATTTTCCGTCCGTCCAGATACAGTTTCATCGTATTCCCGTCGAACGTGCCGGCCAGATGATGCCACGTGCCGTATTGGTAAGGCGACTTTCGCATCGTGCATTCGTAAAGTTTCCCGTCGACGGCAAGAGTGAAAAATGCGGACTTTGACACACCCGCCCCGTCCATAAGCCCCAGGCCATATTGGTAATGCGGCTTGGCATGGGAAGCATGGGATTTAAGCAGAATGAATTTCTGGCCTTCCAGACTTCCCCTGGACGCGTTAAACCAGCCCATTATCGTAATCCGGGACGGGTTCAAGCCGGGGGTGTTGGCGAATTCGAGATAATCATCCTTTCCGTCGAATTTGCCGCATCGGCCCGATAGGCCGTCGTCTGTTTTGCCTCCGCCCTTGGCCGACCCGTGATTGCCTTTGCCGGAAGAGTCCTTTACTTCTTTTTCCGCGCCTGTCCAGGAAGCCTCATCAAAACGCCACAGCCCAACCAGACCCTTCGGAGCCGGTTTGGTTTTTTCAGTTGCAGCAACCGGCTTGGCTTTTTCACGAGGAACTTCTGCAGCCGCCACCCGACAGTAAAAACAGGAGAACAAACACAATGCCGGCAGCACAAAGTTGACAACACGAAGACATTTGGATTCAATCATGGCAGGTTCCTTGTTTGGTCAAGCATGGTTACGCTTATTAGTAATTACCTGTTTGGCAGCTTAGGGGAACCGTCCCCGATTTTTCTACAAAATCGCATTTTTCTCAATAGCGACAGGTTTTTTTGCCAATCGAGCCTCATTTTCATGTCCCCTTATACGGGGGGGGATGTTCCCGTCAAGTTTTTTTCTCAAAATAATTGCGGGAAAGAAAAAGTGGCGTGTTTTGGGTCAAATCGTACCTTAGCATTCACTTCCAATTCACTGCCATTTGTAAAAAGAAGGAGAGTGTGCCGGGGCACGAAACTGCCATGCCCCGACACACAAGATGAAAAAGACAAACTCAAATACTGCTTATTTCCGTCTACGGCGAAGGGCTAACGGCAGACCAAGCAGCAGCAGCGTCATCGTCGCTGGCTCGGGAACCAAGTCTAAGGCTACCGCGTCAGACATGAGTACATCGTTAGCCTGGGTACCAGATCCAAAACTCAACACGACATCAACAGTACCATCAGTAATCGTGACGGTCCCCAATTTCTCGAACCACAGGTCTGCGGGCTGGTTATCCGTGATCTCGACATCTTGCGCAGGTGCTAAGGTCTGGTTTACCGACACAGCACCGAGGCCATCGGTGATGGTGTACACCGCGTCAGGCGTTCTGTTCGTGTGCGCTCTCCAGATGGCGTAGACATCGTAGGTGCCATTTGTTACTCCGGTGAACGCCCATGTCGCGGTGGCGGTTGGTGCATCATTATAGGCAGCAGACTCGTTATCAGTGTTGAAATAATTTGTAGAGGTGTAACCGGTCCACGTACCTGTTGTACTATAGCCAGCGTCCCCGTTATCGATGAGGTATTCTGGCGTAATCACAGCCGCCTGCGCCGACGAGGCTAACAGGGCGACCATCGCCAACAACATTGTTAGTGCAATTGTTCTTTTCATGTTTCTGCTCCTTGTGTTAGAATTCAGACATCAATGTTTTCATTCGGCTTCGTTACTCCCGAAGCTCTCCACCATTTCCAACAATCAATATTGCTCCTTTCTTTCGCGTAAAGATTCTTTTGTTTTCGTTTTATGTTGTTTCTTTTATTGACAGATCCCGGACGGAATCCCGCTCCACGAGCTGGCCTTGAATGTAAATCTTGCGGCTGCGATCCTGCGGGTTTGCAATATGCTCTAATAATTGCTTGGCTGCGGCCTTTCCGACCTCGAAAGCACCTATATCCATTGACGTGAGTGGTGGATCAAGCGTTCCGCAACAGGCCAGTACGTTGTCATATCCGATGACGCTGACGTCATCGGGCACCTTCAGGCCGCGATTGGCCAGGGCCTTATAAATCGCGCTGCAAAAAAAGTCGTGGCTGAGGATGGCAGTCGGCGGCTTTGGAAGCGACCAGAGGTTCTCTATCGCCCAATCCAAATCTGAAGTCGATTTTAGCGGGACAGGAATGTCTCGAACCTGGATCAACCCCTCGTCCACGTCGAGGCCAAGCTCATTTACTGCGTGTCGATAACCCAAGAGTTTAGTATGAAACCCCGGCAAGTCCACGAACGCGATGCGATGGTGCCCCAGCGAAGCCAGATACGCGACGCAATCGTGGATTCCCGATTCATAATCGACCATTACGCAATCACAGTCCGACGGTACGGACGGGGAGTTAAGGATTATCTTTGGATATCGACTTAGCCATTGCTTGCCGATTTCAGTGTGCGGAAAACCCTTGGCAATTACACCGTCAATTTCCCCGTCGAGAAGGACAAGCGGAATCGCATCGCCATCGGATTCTTCGTTCCATGTAGCAAAGATACACTTTCGGCCTGCCGTGGCAATTTCCTGCTGGACGCCGTGGATATACTGCATCATGTAAGCTTGGTGCAAATCGGTGTTCGGCCTGTTAATAACCAATATGGCGATCTGGCCGGTTTTTTCACGCATGGAATCCTTCCGCATTCCACGCGCCCAGCGGTTCGGACGGAAATCCAACTCCTTCATTGCCGCCAAAACCCGCTGCTTACGCTCAGAACCTACAGATGGACTGTTGTTAAGTACTCGCGAAACGGTTCCAACAGAAACCGTTGCCTTCTTCGCAATGTCAACGACAGTAACAGCCATAATCAAACTCCTCGTTCTGAATGGATTCCATGAACCCTTTCACATATTGTATTCCACCTTCAGCATTTGTCAAGCTGATTTCAAAAAAAGGCTCAATCGGATTGAAAATACGCGGTTTGGCTTTCCGATTGTTCCTGGCCCATATGCCCAGAATATTCAACGTCAGCTAAAGTGGGAGTGAATTGGGAGTGAATGCTAAGGTATGGTTTTGGGTCAAATCGGCGTAGCGCAGCGGAGCCGATTTGACCCAAAACTCGCTGGATTTTCCTGGGGTAGGCCCCTATAACCCAAACACAGGAGAACCCACATGCCCAAAAACATCATCACCGAAATCCGCAAGAACACCCGCCGTAAATTCTCGGCTGAAGACGTACAAACACCCGGATCAAATTTCGGGGGGCAAGCCACGACTTTTACCTCGGCAGCGGTTATTTCTTCAAAGTTTTTACGCCACGACCCGAATTGTAAAATGCCATGGCACGGCATCCTGTAGAATTCTTTTTTCCCATGAATCCTGTATCTCTCCACCACAGGGCTTGCCGAACGGCGATCCCATGTTCGACCTACCGAAGGAAAAAGAACCGGATTCCCGCCCCCAAAAAACCCCGGAAACGTCTGGAAAGCTCTTCGGGCTATACAAGATATCCTCGTTACCCAGCCGCCAGGAAAATAAATTACAGCCGTATTGGGGGGCTATCTTGAAAACCGTTTCCGGTTCCAATCTGTAAGTATCCAGTAATATATTGGGGCTGCTGTTATTGTTAATGTTCTGGTTCATATTTCATCAAAAGCCAACCCGGACAGACGAGGTATTTCTAGCGTAAATAATAAGTAACGTTAAAATAATTGATCCCTGCCTCAGCGCCGGCTAAAGTTCCACAAAATAATTCCACTTGTCGACCGGTACTGGCAGCGGTTTGTTCAACTCGATGGATTTCATGGCCAGGTGCCCCAGATACGTTGCTCTGTAGCCGGCTAATTCATCGCATGGCGTCGCGGTATCGTTGATAATGGAATCGA
>JAIORC010000100.1 GCA_021108335.1 Phycisphaerae bacterium | reverse complement strand
ATTGGGACCAACAACGTGCCGCATAATCCCCAGCCAGAAAATCCGGTCGCTCACCCCCATAGACTCTAAGGATTTTTTTGCTTGTATATTAATCTTTTCTATATTTGCCAGCGGATAGCCTAAATCATGGCAAAGAGAGGCAATCGTCCACATTGCATACCACTCTGAAGACGATATCGAAATGTCTTTCTCTGGCATATCAAAAATTTCCAGGTTACTCATTAATTTCTCTTGGATAATTCTACATCCCAACAACCACACCCTAAAAACGTGTTTGATATGGTCTCGGTATTGCTCAGGCGAAGCCCCGTAAAGCATTCCTTCGAATTGGGAAAAGCTATCTAAAATTTCTTTTAGCTTTTGTACTCCCAATGATTCTTCATGTATGAAAGAATGAGGGGCAGAAGTTGTAACATTATTGGGACACTCACGGTTATCCTTGCGTTTCAAATAGATTAAAGCACCGGTGATCATATCCGGCCAGATTTTCCCGAGTTTTTGTGTATCCGAAAAAATATCTTCGTTCTTTGAATGTTTTAAAATAGCTCGACGGTGCATCCCCGACAAAAAAAACAATGGAGAAGTTTTTGACCTATTTGCGAGATATCCTACTAGGACTCTCGACAGGTCTTTGTCTATATCCCCATTCTCCGATACATTCAATTTCATTGATATATCAGCAACTCATTGTTACTGCCCCCTCTTTTGGGTTTGGAATGCGAAGTTTGGAGTGGATTGGACACTCAAAACAATGGGATCCAATTAATTTCTCTCTAAGCTTAGAAAAGGAATTAGAATCTAAGATTTCTTGAAGGGTTTGTCTATAAACGGAAGTTCCCCAATCTTTTCTATCCGTTGCTTTGAAAACCTCACAAGGAATCGCATTTCCATCTGCCTGTATAACCACCTTGGAAATCGAGGCCTTACACGGGACAAAACTGTCTGGCACAATTCCGTTAAACGGTGACCCGGTCCGAAGTTCTACGTTTGTGTTATCCCGGATATGAAGTAAATCAGCAACAAACTTATCTTCTTCCATTGAAGTCAGCTCTAGCTCTTTACGATTAACTTCCCCCCTTCCCTGCGGAACAAATCGTAATAAACTAAGTTTTGGCATTCCCAGGTTATCTACCAAATCTACAATTTCGCGAAGATTTTTCCGATTTAATTTAGTAGGAACCATGTTAGCAACACAATTGATACCCCTGTCTAAACATTTACTGATAGACCTCTTCATCATCTCAAAACTTCCTGGAACCCGAGTAATATAGTCATGCTGTTCCGATTGATGACCATGTATGCTAAAAACCACAGTATTATTTTTAGAACAGGAAGCTAGATCATTTAGAACTTTTTTGGAAAAAGGAATTAACTTTTTATGATCATCGTAATTTACACCACAAGAAAAGACTTCCGATTCCATTCCAGCATCTCGGACTTTAGACAAGGTCCACCCAAAAATCGGAGAAATAGTTGGTTCACCTCCGCCAAAACAAACTTTTTCTGCTAAAATTAACTCTGCCTCATTTAATATTTTTCCAACGACTTCTTTTGATAAATGATTTGCACATTTAGGCGAAGAGCAGCTCGAACAGTGCCGACATTTATGTGGGCATTGATCGGTTAATTCTATAATGAGTTCCTTTAGATGGTGCATGGATTCCATTCCTGTCATTTTTTCATATTTTAAGGTCGTATTTAGGCTGAGTCAAGTAATATCTACCATATATAGGTATTTGTTATCGCATTATACCAGATAATGTGCAGGCCTTTTTAAAAATTTTCATTTATTTTCCATTTTGGCGGAAACCAATAGCTCAGAGGCTCTGCAATTGGCTTGAATTTCTGTTTTATTCTAGTCCGGCCGGAACCATCTACTTCAGGGTGTGCTACACGAGAGTATTTGTCTACTTCACAAAAAAGATTTTGGCAGTCTATTAATTGAAGGGGTCTTCCTCCAAGATCTTGAAAATCTAAACCGAGCCGGTCGAATTCTTCTTCTTGTCTTTGTGTTACTAGCAGGATTAATTCCGGTTCCGAAAGTCCCCCAAGGGATTTAAAACATTTTTGAATTCCACTTTTTGCACCTGGACCTGGAACAACAAATTCCATTTCAGAAAAATTTGTGAGTTCGCTGTAATTCAGGTCTGTTACTAGCTGGTAGGCAAGAAAATCGCCGATAGTAGGATACGATTTTAAAATATCAAATGCAGTAGCCATATTGGGAGCTTTGGAAATGCTTGAGGGTGCTCCATCATTCATCATCTTTTCGATTAGACGGAGATGGTTTCTGTGTTTCCGGCGAAATCCAAATGCCGAACATCCGCTCGGCATGATATAAGCTGCGGAATAAATCCGAGTACCCTTATCTAGGGCACGGCTTAGAATCGAGTCGATTTTCTCAAATGAATAATCTGAATAATTTATTGTCCCCAATTTCTTTGTAAGCAATTCCCATGTTTCAATCTTGTTGAAGAGTTTAAATAAAATCGTCCGGAAAAAAACCTCATCACGAGATTGATCCCCGGAGTAGATGACTTTCTTTATCAGATACTGGCTAACTCGGTCTGATGCACGATAAGCATTTGTGAATTTGAACTCCTGAAAAATTGGGTCAGTAGTCCAAGGACCAGTCGTTCCGCACATTCGTCGATAAAAAATAGCTTGGCGTTCAGCCGCAAATCGCCAATATGTGTCAAAAACAATTGTTGGTATACTCGGAGTCCAGCGTTGTTTCACTTTTTTAGCGTCTACTATTTTATGACCAGCAAGGGTGTTGATCATGCTTCACTCTCATTTTCTTCAATTATTTCCCCTATTATTTTTTTCAGCGGTTTTAAAGGAGTTTTTTTTGACTTTCCAACAACACCAGCTCCTATAAAACAAGTCATTTGAGTCAATTCCAAACCTAGCTCATGTGCCATGAACTGTCCCAATTTACAAAGTCCTAGATAATTCCCGTAACCTCGATCATAAATATATTCTTTAGGATAAAACCCTATAATCGTTAGATGTTTTTTATTTGAATGGAAAAATCCAACCTGTTGTAAGCATGGGAACCCACATTGTCGCTGATGTTTTTTATCAAGTTTTGGGTCCAATATTGTGGCTTGTAAATCACTACGTCTATGATTATTTTTTTGTGTAAATGTTTCGATTATATATTCAAGTTGATTGAATGAATCACCATAATCTGCTCCATAAGCAATCAATCTATCAAAATAAACGCCAAGCCGGTTTCCCTTACACTTGCGGATTTGGCGACGGCTCATCATATAGCGTTTATAAAGAAGCGAACGTTCCTTTTTCGGATTCCAAAAATTTGCTGGAAAGATTGTGTTCGCCACAGTATCGCAGGAGTTCAATTTCTGTCCAATAAGACTTTCATCTAAAGCGATTCTGATGTCTTGTTGTTCAGGTATGATATCGTTGCTTAGGCCTCTTACTGTAACAGTTAAAGGAGATACTTCTGGATGTTTCATAACAGCACAAAAGGCTTTTGCCCATGCTATGGAAAGATTACTTTCTATAATATGTTCGTAATAATTATTCATTGTCAATCTCCGGAAAATGGCGATATTTTGCCAGCCCTTCAAATTTAATTTTTGCTATTCTGATATGCGTTGCCCAGTTCGTAATCTTGCTATATGCACGAGCAAGACCAGGGAAAGCTGCTTCGAAAATACAATTCTCCCGATTTTGGGCAAGCGGTCTTAAATTGCTTCCCTCAACCATAGTTCCAGTAGGCAAAACAATCAGATCACCAACACAAAGGTCAACTGGTTTGTGTATCCAAAACTCATCCACCGTGACGACTTCACCAGTGTTATCAAATCCAATAAGATTTTGCTTTATTTGTTTAGGAGTTACAGTACGCAAATCTTTGCAACGTGTTAGTGAAAGTATCTTTAAAGCTTGCGTCATATGTATGAGTAGAGACTCATACCCAACCCCTAATTGTCCTGCAACAGTAAAAATTTGTTCGGGTGTACAAGTATCTGGCTTCCAACCGCGTTCAGTAAATAATCTGCTAACAGCTAATTTGGGCATTAGGAGATATCCTGCAAAACAATCTGCCAAAAACTCGTCTTTGTCCCAAGCCTTCTGTGTCGAATTGATTACTTCATCTACCCGATTGCCATGGTTGAATACATGATGTCCATATTCGTGGGCACAGTTGAAAGCTCTTCTGCCTCTTGGACGACATGAAGAAACAAGAATAAGAGGGCGGCTATCGCCATCATGGTAATACATTCCCTCCATGCTGGGTATATCATAAAAACGGACTTCTACATCACGTTTCTGAACAAGATCAACAACACAGACGGTATCAGATGGAGAAACCCCCGCTCTCGTTCTTTCTTGGATCGCGGCTTGATAAGCAGTTCGGGCCAAATCCACTTTAATACTCATTTATTTTCCACCTTTCTTAGGTCGTAAGGCATTTAATAAATTGAGTACGCGATCCAAATCGCCGGTTTTAAGCTTTGCTAGCTGCCTTGCAGCTAATCGTACCCTATCGTCATCGTGTTTTCCATCACTGGTTTCCGCTCCAACTAACCAATCAATGTCAACTGAATAGATATCTGCCAACTGAGCCAATTCATCTGCAGAAACTCGGCGACGGCCTGCTTCCATTTCTGAAATTGATGGCCTATGTAAACCAAGCAGTTTAGCTACTTGCGCCTGAGATAAACCAGCCATCTCACGAGCAGACCTTAAACGTGTCGCAATCTTCATGCGTTTTACATCTATGTCAGACATGAATTATCCTTTATATTATGATTTTGCAGCTAAAATACGATCAGCAATTTCTCCGACGTTTAGTGCCTTAGAACCATCTGGAGAAGCACACAAATTTCCAACATCACCAATCGAAATTTTCTGATCTACCATTGCAGCAAATTCGACTCCATTCATACTATCAAAGCCACTGCCACTGCCACTGCCAGTACCAACGATATCACCTATTGGTTGCAAAGTTTCATCCAACTTGGACGGCATTTTAAAATCACTCATCCTTATGATTTTAATAATGATTTCAATAACCATTTTCACTATTTCTTTCCGAGTCATAACATGCTCCTTACATCAAGGTAAGAAAATCTTACGCAAAAATTGAAATATAATCAAGTCAATTTTCAAAAAATAATTTAAGCCTCGATATTTACCACTTAAATTGCATTACCCAAGTCCCGTTTTGGGGCAATTTGAGGGCAACAGGGATTCAGAAAAGAAAGTGGGTTATGTAAGCAGCTAACGGCAAACGGCTTACATAACCCACTTTTGATGCAACGGAGAGGGTGGGATTCGAACCCACGGTACCCTTACGGGCACACGGCATTTCCAGTGCCGCACCTTCGGCCGCTCGGTCACCTCTCCATAACTACTTCAAGACAGAATATCATACCGTTTCCCGCGCCGGATACAACCTTCCACCTGCAAATGCGGAAAATCTTTGTCCCCGCGGAATTCACCTGCCTCGCCGTCGCGCTGTCGCGGCATGTCAATACCCTTGTTTTTATTAGCTTTTCTTTATTTTTCAGCTTGACGAGTAGTCTTTAAGGGTGCAATATACAGGGCAGTTATCGGGCGCGTAGCCCGAATCGGGCCGACAAATGGTTCAGGGATGCCCTAATCAACCGCTGTTTTTGTCGGCGAACATTTGATCACCTTTGGTTCAGTCGAAAGAAGGAGCGCAGAAATGGCTAAAGCAATGACCAAGTCGCAAATCATGGCCCAACTGGCCGAGGCAAACGGCGTAACGAAAAAAGCCGCCGCGGAATTCGTCGAATCCCTGGTAGGCATGGCCTACAAAGGAGCCGAAGATGGATTCACCATTCCAGGGCTGGGCAAACTGGTACTGGTAAACCGCAAGGCACGCATGGGCCGAAACCCCGCCACCGGTGAGACGATCCAGATCCCGGCAAAAAGGGTACTGAAGTTCCGCATCGCCAAGGCGGCCAAAGACAGCGTGCTCTAACAAGACACCGCAAAATCAGGCTGTAGGCGGGAGGCGGTAGAGTGGCCAAAAACGCCGTACTCCAATAAAACGCCACAATCCCCGCCGAAAGGCTGGGCACAATAATCGAGTAGGCGGGGAGGTTTACCCTCCCCCCACTCGCATCACCGGGTATACAGCGTTCTATATAACCACCGGGTGTACGGCTTTATGTTAATCGCCGGCCTTATGCTCTGAGCCTCTTGCGTGGCGGTGTTATGCCTTTCGCGTGGTGGCCTTCCCAAGCCACCACGAACACGGTCCACAGGGGACCGTGCCGGGTGCCATGCTTCTGCTTGCAGAAGCATGTTTGTTACGGACGCCATCATGGCCACCCCTGCGGTGTCGCCATGCCACCCAGTTCCTGGTTTTCCAGTTTTCCGTTTTTCCTCCGGTCTCCAGTCTGTTTTTCCTGTTTTTGTTTTTCCCGGTTCCTGGTTCCTGGTTTTCCCCTGTTTTTATAAAAAAACCCCGGAGACCCAATTATGGGATCTCCGGGGCTATCTTTTCGCGGCCTGGCGTACCTCGCCTGGACGGGGCATGGGTGCGGTCATACTTACCACAAAGGCCAAGGGCCGCCCTGCCGCGTTGAAACTGAAACGTTAAGCCTAGCCTTGCAGCAACTGCAGTGCCATCTGCGGCATGCTGTTGGCCTGGCTGAGCATGGATATACCAGCCTGTGCAAGCACCTGGTTCCTGGTCATCGCTGACATCTCGATCGCCACGTCCACGTCGCTGATGCGGCTTTCGGCAGCAGAGAGGTTCTCCGCCTGCACGTCCAACACGCTGGAAGCGGCCTCGAGACGGTTCATCTTGTAACCGAGCAACGCACGGTATTCGTCCTTGGTCTTGATGGCTGCGTCAATCGTACCTGCCGAGGCAGACTGGGTTATGTCCAGATTAGCGCCAGCACCGTCTACCTGGAAGAAGTGAGCAGTTGCCGCAACGGTGCCGCCTACACCGGCAACGCCCGCAGACCATGATACATCATTGACGCCGTCGACGTCCGAGTCGGGATCGACCACCAACGCGGCAACCGCACCGGCGTCCTTGGCGGTAATCACCAATTGGAAACCATTTGTCGCATTACCGGTAATCGAAGCAGCGTCCCAACCCGCCTGAATACCACGAGATTCGGCATTGACCAGGTCCATCACTTCCGTAAGGGTTTTGTCAGCGACTCCAATGGTGATGTCCAGAGCATCGCCACCGATAGTAAACGATATTCTATCAGTGGCGCCCACACCGATCATCAGGTTACTGGTAGTCGTAGCTACCGCCGGGCCTGTCGCCGTTCGGTACGTACCAGCCAGAGCTAACGTCGTCGCGTCCATCTTCTGGGCGGTAATCGACACAACACCAGTGCCGGACCCCTGGCCCAGCGAGATCGTCTTGGCGGCTGTGTTGTTCAGCATGTTGATGTCGTTGAAATTGGTACTGTCGGTAATACGTGTGATTTCCGTCGACAGTTCGTCAAATTCGGCCTGCATGATCAATTTCTGGTCGGCCGAGTACGTATCGGTATTGGCCTGTTCGCACAGTTCACGCATACGAATGAGGCATTCGTCGATCTTGCCCAGCGCGCCTTCGGCAGCCTGTATCATCGAAATACCGTCCATCGCGTTTCGCGACCCCTGTTGAAGTGCAGCTACGTCAGCGCGAATCAATTCGCGAACGGCCAAGCCAGCCGCGTCGTCCTTCGCGCTGTTGATTCGCAGACCGCTGGCCAATCGTTCCACCGATTTGCCCAACGCGTCGTAGCTGATTCCCAAGTACCTTGAAGCTCCTGCAGCCATCAAATTGTTCTTAATTGCCAGCATATCACATCTCCCATTAAAAAATGTTTGTTCGCAAACCCCCACGGCCTGCTATGTTTACATCCGAATCATAGATTCGTGTGGGTTTGCTCCGCACAAACCCTCCAAGCCTTTACAGGCTTCTTCCAAACTGGATTATCGATGGCAATATAGATAACTTAAGGGCTTTGCGTAAAATTTTGCGTAATTATGGTTTCTGTACCGCGTAGTGTGATTGAACGCATTTTTTACAAGGGAAACCCTTTGCCTCTGCATGCCCCAGGCCGGAAGGTACTCGTGAATGTCCTTCGCGGACGCCGGAAAACAAACTGAATTGTTGGGAGGGATCAAAAAACTTCATAAAAGCCGCCGCCGCGAGGCGCGGGTTTCCGCCGCACCAACTCACCCGCAACCTCGCAGCCGCACGTCGGCTTGAAAAGATCCAAACATTAATTTTATTTCGATAGAAGAAGACCACCATTCAGCGGATATTCCGCTTTCCTCCAATACCGAAGACCCGTTACTCAAAAGACAGGCCAAAAAGAAGTGCTCTAACATATGTCCCATCAGAAAAGGGACTTACGCAACGTGCGGGTACAAGTATGCCCTACCGTTTCCCGCATCCATCCACCGGCTAAAAGCCGAAATCCAGCATCGCCTCGGCGGCCCGACGGGCAGCCTCGAACGTATCCAACTCGCCCGACGCCAACGCCAAACGGGCAGCCTCGACAGCCTCCTGATTGACCTCCTCGGCAGCAATTGCCTCCTGGATCAGGGACTGATGAGCCGAAACCCGCTGACTGTCGCCGATTACCTCCGGCGAGGCAGCCTTCGCCGCAGACGACTTGGACTTGCCAGCCGTGGGTTTGGGCTTGCCATTGGGCAAGTTCAGATGCTCTGGACCAATTGAACCATCTATACGCACAATACATCTCCAATCTTCCGTCACTTACAATTGTCGGACGTTCCCGCCCAACCTTAAGTACTTTTTGAGATTTTTTGAAAATTTTTAAATATTTCCATTTCCCGCGGTATATCCAGCGAGGCGCGGTATACCCAGCGCGGTGGCCTTCCCAGGCCACCGCGGCACAGGTTGCAAACCTGTGCCACCTACAAATCTTCCCTGGCATTGTGCCAGAATTGCTTCTGATGCCTGCCGAACTTCCGCATCGGCCTTTCGAAGAAATACTTCGTCCGGGATTTCGTCTTGCTCGTGGGCTTCATCGTCTCGACGATCTCATACGAAACGAACTTCTGAAAGCCGCTGGTACTCATAATCCCCATCTCCGCCTTGGCTGGGTCGTAAGTGTCCCGCATCTCGTCAAAGTAGAATCGTTTTATCCGCTTCGCCACCTTGCGGTCGGTGGTGTCCCAGACGTCGTCCACCGCCCAGATCAACTCCCCGTCCTTCAAATCGACAAGCCGCAGGAACAGTCCGATCTGCGTCCCCGGGTAAGGCCGATAACTGCTCATCCTGCCGAATAGAATCGCATCGCATCGCAGGGATTTGCGAATGGATATCAGCTCGGCGATGGTGTACGGCTCGCGTTTGATCATGTCCAGGTCCCGCAGGTCCGAGTGCGTCGCCGGAACGATATCCACGTGGAACCGCCCCTGCCGCTGCATCGTGTCGCAGAGCGTCTCGGTCATTCGTTGCGCGATGGCGGGATACCCCACGTCGTCGGCCAACTGCACGAAAACCACCCGCGAAACGTGCTTTATGCCGCGGTCGTTCCGGTAGATGTTGAGTTGCGGCGGTTTTTCCGTCAACTCGCAACCAGCCGCCAACACCAAAACCGGCAGCAACACCCACATGCTGATTTTTAGAGGAACCCTTACGCAAAACACGGTCAGCCTCCTTTATTTCGGTGTCTTCGTCCCAGCCGACGACTTGGCGACGGAAGCCTGGGCGTCCTGCTGGATTTCCGCACCCAGCAACTCCAATATCTTCTTCTGCGAGACCAGCAGGGCGTTCATCGTAGCCATGGAGTCTTTGCGGAAACCAAGCACGCTGGCCCGCCATTCCTTGAGGTCGCGTTTCATGCTGTCGAGCATGGCGTTGGCGTCCTTGATTTCCCGCTTGTAGTTGGTAACTTCGCTGCGCAGCTTGGTGTTGGCCAATTGGAGCTTCTTCTTCTCCGCCTGCAATTCAGTAATCTGCTTGTGGGAGTAGAGCAGTTCCTGGGACAGTTCGGCGCTCTTTTTCATCCAGTTCATCGCCGCCTGCGTCGCGCCGCGACCGTCGTTTGTCTCGTCGCCGGTAACGGCTGTGTCGGCGAGGTGTGTAGCCTTCGGCGCTCTCTTCTTCTTCGCGTTAGGCCCGTTCCCGCGCCGCTTGCCGTTGGAAATAATTTCCTCGCAGCCGGCCAGATATCCCGTCAACGCCACAAGCCCGATCAGTATCATTTTCCGTCGCGTAGTCATCGTTCTGCTCCTCGTATTCAAGTTTCCGTCAGCAACTCCGCCGCTACGGGAGCGGGAACGTCGTCGCTGTACACGCACCGCAACTGTATCTCCCGACCGCAACCGCATTTAACCGCGATAATCACATAGCCGTCTTCCTGCGAAACGATACTAGCCTCGGCTGCAGGCCCAGCCCGACCGCCACCGGCATCGCCGCTGATCTGCCGAGACCCGGCAAAGACGACCTGACTCTTCTTCAATACTCGCGTAGCCGTTCTGGACATTGCTTTTCCTTTCCCGTTACTCTGTAAAAAACACAGTAAAAATAAAATTCTGGTGGCACAGGTTTGCAACCCCCTGGGGGTTTGCAACCTGTGCGAGGCGGCACGGATTTGCAACCTGTGTCGCCGGTTATTCAAATTTAAAAATTTCTACAACAGCAAATCCAATTGCGGCGGTTCTTCGGTCTCCCGTGAATCTTCCGCCAGCACCAACGGGCCGTCGTCTTCCAGCAGGTTTTCCAGCGTATGATCCATCAAATCTTCAACGCCGCCCTTTGACGCGGAGGAATTCTTCCGTTCCTTTTTCTTCTTTTTCCGCTTCTTCCGGGAAAACACCCGCTTGTCGTCGGGCGAATTCTGCTTGACGGGAATCATGCCCGGCACTTCGGATAATGGGGAACGAATAGTTTCGCCACTCATCGTTAACTCCCGATTTAACTACCTTTTACACATGCCGTCCGCCTCCGCGCGGTGGCCTTCCCAAGCCACCGCGGCACAGGCCTGCCCCAAGGGGGTTACAAACCTGTGCCACCATTTTCCAAATTTGATAAAGATTACCTTTTCCTTCCCAGTTTCACAGCCAGCTTGAACAGCGCGCTTGCGTGGAGCTGGCTGACGCGGGATTCGGTTACTCCCAGCACCAGGGCGGTTTCTTTCATGGTCAGGTCTCGTTCGTAGTACAGCAGCAGGATGTGTCGATCCCGCTTCGGCAGAGCCATGATCGCATCGGCAAGGTTTTCGAGCGTTTCCTTCCGCTCAGCCTGCTCGTCGGGTTTCGGTGCCTTATCGAGGGGCGTCAAGGCGTCCATCGCGGGCTTTTCGTCGCTCAGGCCGTGTATCGACAGGAAATTCTGCCGCCTGCCCTCTTCCATGACCTTGTACATCCGCTCCGGCGATATGCCAACCGCCTCAGCCAATTTCTCGTCAGTCGGCGGCGTGCCGTTCTCAGCCGTCAGCACCCGGTAAGTCCTCTCGATGCGGCGGATTTCACGATGCACGCCGGACGGCACGAACGATTGGCCGCGAAGTTCGTCGATTACCGCGCCACGGATGCGAATGTAGGCGTAGGTCTTGAACTCGACCCCGCGCGACAAGTCGAAACTCCTGGCCGCCTTGACCAGCCCCAATGTCCCAGCCGAGATCAAATCGTCAATATCCCCCCGGCTGCCAATGTTTCGCACCACCTTCCGCACAATATGACGCACGAGCGGCAGATGATCGAGTATCCACTTCTCCTCCATCGACTCGCGCGACTGCTGCGCGTAGGCGTTGCTCATCCGGGCCTGCATCGCGCGGGTGGGTGTCGCCTCGGCGGTTTGTGTATTATTCCTGTTCAACGGCTGGTTCTTCCATCGCCTCGTCGTCATCGGCCGGGGCGTTTTCCACGACCGATTTAATCATCACGCTTACTGCCAATTTCAAAGCCAGGGTAGCCGCGATATACGCCGCCACCGTCCCCACAACACAGCGAATCGCACACGCAAAAGGAGTCTGGCCGGAATAAATCCCGCCGGCTACCATAGCGAAAAAAGTTATTATCGCTGCTGTCAAAGCAAGTTGCCGCATATCACCACTTTCAAAAAATTTTCAACTGTCACAAAATTCGTCCCAGCGCGGTGGCCTTCCCAGGCCACCGCGGCACAGGTTGCAAACCTGTGCCACCCAAACGCGCCGCCATCTCAAACAATTGTCAAGCCGCCGCTGCCGCCGTCTCCAGTGAAACTGTCGCGGTGGTGTTTACCTGGCTGCCGATGGAAATCTCATCGTACGCCAGCACCGGCAACTGCGGTATCTGCCTGGCAAGCATTCCCGCAAGATGGGCACGAATTCGATAATCGCACAGCATCACGACATTCTCGATTCCCTGCTCCATCGCCTTCTTCCAGCCCTCGGCGATATTGCCCGTAAGCCTCATAGCCTTCTCCGGCGGCAATGCCACCACATTACTATCGGTTTCTGTGGTCAACTGATTGCAAAGTTCGTACTCCAAAGCCGGTTCGAGCGTAATCGCGGCAATGGATCCGCCTGCGTCGGCATGCTGTTCGGTGATGGTTCTGACCAATGATTTACGGGTTAATTCGGTCAAAACGGCTGGATCTTTGGTCCGCATGGCGTGCTCGCCGAGGGCTTCAAGAATTTTCGCCAAATCGCAAATCGGGATATTATCCTGCAGCAGATTCTGCAAAACGCGGTGCAGCAGGCCCATGGAAACCGTCTCGCCGACCACGCCGTTGACCAGGGCAGGCTGTTTTTCCCGCAGGCGGTCGATGAGCAGTTGCACGTCGTCGCGGCTGAGCAGTTCGTAGGAGTATTTCCGCAGAATTTCCGAGAGATGCGTAACCATTACCGTTTCCGGGTCAACCACGGTATACCCGTTGATCTCGGCCTGCTCTTTCTGGTCGGGACTTATCCACAGCGCCGGCAGGTTGAACACCGGCTCGATCGCAGCCGTGCCGGATATGGGCGTGGTAACTATACCCGGATCCATCGCCAGCAGCTTGTCCGGCTCGATCAAGCCGGTACTGATGACGTGATTATTCAGCCGTATTTCGTACATATTATTCTCGAGCTGCACGTTATCGCGCAGCCGCACCAGCGGCAGCACCACACCGAACTGTTGAGCGAACTTCCGCCGCAGCGGGCCTATCCGCTGGCTGAGACTACCCTTGCGGCGCGGATCGACTATCTTGATAAGCCTCGCACCGACCTGTATCGAAATGCGATCAACATCCAGCAGTTCTTCGACGGGCTGTTCTTCGGGCTTGGCAGCCTTGCCGGCATCGTCTTTGCTGGCGGCTTTGGTGTTTTTCGCAACCAGGCGGGCCTGCTCCTGCTTCCGCAGAGACCGGCTCAGAAGCCCCGTACCGATTGCCAGAACCATGAACGGAATCTTCGGGAAGCCCGGCACGAAGATCATCGCCCCAAGCAGGAACGAGGCGATTGCCAAAGGCCTGCTCCGCGCGAGAAACTGTCGCATCAGGTCGGTGGAAATGTTGCTCTTCGTGGAGGTCTTGGAAATCAGGAAACCCGCCGATACCGAGATAATCAGTGCGGGAATCTGGCTGACCAGTCCATCGCCTATCGCCAGGATTCCGTACATCTTTATCGACTCGCCGGCAGTCAGACCGTTGCCCATACCCATAACAAAACCGCCGACAAGATTGACCGCCGTGATAATCAGCCCAGCCACCGCGTCGCCGCGGATAAACTTGCTCGCACCGTCCATCGCCCCGTAAAATTCGCTTTCCTTGGCGATTTTCTCGCGCCGTTCCTTGGCCTGGTCTTCGCCGATAAGCCCCGCCCCAAGGTCGGCGTCGATGGCCATCTGCTTGCCGGGCATGGCGTCGAGATTGAACCGGGCGGCGACCTCGGAAATCCGCTCTGCACCCTTGGTAATCACCACGAACTGGATGACCACGAGAATCAGGAACACGACCAGGCCGATGACCAACTGCCCGCCGGCGACGAAACTGCCGAAGGCCTCAATAATCTGCCCCGCGTCGCCCTGGAGCAATATCAGCCGCGTCGAGGCGACGTTTATCGACAGACGGAAAAGCGTCATGAACAGCAGCAGCGACGGAAACGTCGAAAACTCGATGCTCTCCTGCGTCGCCAGCACAGTAACCAGCACCACAAGTCCCGCCGATATACTGCACGCCAGCAACATGTCCATGAAAAACGTCGGCAGCGGAATCAACAGTGTAACCAGCACCATCGCCACGCCCATCGCGAAGATCATGTCGTTATGGGCGAACAACAGCTTCAAGCCGGGGGTGGCGTTGGCTAGCAATGGATTCGGAATGTCCGTTTTTTCGTCCGACATTTTTTACCTTTACGTCCCAAACATGGTGGCACAGGTTTGCAACCTGTGCATGCTTCCCGCAAATCCCACAAACAGCACAGGTTACAAACCTGTGCCACCAACATTTGTTTACAACTGCATCATTTTTCGTTTTCTCCGCAGGCGGTAGATAACCGCCAGCACTTCAGCCACCGCTACGAACAAATTGCCGGGTACCGGCTGGCCGATTTCGCAGGCTGCATACAGCGCCCGGGCAAGTGCGGGTTTTTCGACGACCGGTATGTCGTGCTCGCGGGCGATTTCCTTTATCTTTTCGCAGAGCAGGTCCGGGCCTTTGGCTACCACCAGCGGTGCCGCCATCTCCTTGGCGTCGTATTGCAGCGCGACAGCCACGTGCGTTGGGTTGGCCACTACCACGTCGGCAGTCGCCACGTCCTGGAGCATTCGCTTGCGGGTCATCTCCACCTGTATTTGCCGCACCTTGCTGCGAACCTCCTGGGAAACTTCCTGCTGCTTGCGTTCCTCCTTGACCTCCTGCTTGCTCATCCGCATTTTCTTGAAGTAATTCCACCGCTGGAAGGAATAGTCAAGCCCGGCGATTACCAGCATAGCCACCACGACACGCGCCAACAGCCCGAACACCAAACCCCCGATCATGCTCAACGCCTCGATAGGCACTGCCCAGCGAATCACGACAATCGCCTCGATCCGCTCCCGCAGATAGATGTAGCAAATCGTGCCGATGAAGCCCAACTTCAGAATGGAAAACCCCAGCTTAGCCAGCGACTGCATCGAAACAATATTCTTCATGCCCTTGACCGGATCGACCTTTTTCCAGTCGAATTTGAGATTCTTCGGGCAATACACCAGCCCGCTGACCACGATGCCGGAAAAGCACGACATCACGCCGCAAATCACCAGAACCGGGGCAATCTGCATAAGTGTCTGGCCGGTCTTGACATAGAGAAAATTGCGGAACACCTCGCCGTCGCCATCGCTGCCCGCGCCGCTTACCCCGACGGTAATGCTCTCGGTCAGCAGGCTGCGGAACCACATCACCAGCGACGGCAGCAGTATCACCATCGAGATCAGCAGTATGCCCAGTATCATTGCGGAGGGCACTTCCTGGCTTTGGACGAATTGGCCGCGTTCCCGGGCCTTGCGCAGCCGCTCCGGTGTCGGGGCTTCCGTCTTATCCGCAGCCGATTGATTCTCCGCCATCGTAAACCCGCCATCCTCTCAACTACCAACCATCTGGTGGCACAGGTTTGCAACCTGTGCTTATTTCCCACCAGCATCCGCACGCGCCTGCGCGGTGGCCTTCCCAGGCCACCGCGGCACAGGTTGCAAACCTGCGCCACCAAAAACAATCTTTACGACATTCATTCCCCAGGGGGCCACCCACGCGGATATTCTGAAAATCTTCTTCATCAGTAAAACACGTGGGTGCAAGCACCCACCCTACAGTCGCCATGCCACCCATTGGTCATTAGTCATTGTGGCGTAGCCACTACGTCAATATCAAAAAACTGTCCAGCCAGTCCGCTACTTCCTTTACCATTGCGTTGAGGGTTCCCAGTACCGCCATCGACAGGAACAGCCCCATCGCTACGCGAAGCGGCAGCGAAGCCAGCAGCACATTCATCTCCGGCATGACCCGCGCGATTACGCCCATGACGACCGCCAGCAGCATGAACCCAGCCATCAGCGGTGCCGCCAGTTTCAACGCGAAAACGAACATCACCACGCTCGCATCGACCAGGCCCTGGACTACCGTGGCGATCTCCGGCGGGCTGCCTATCGGGAACACCTCGTAGCTGCGGCGAATCGCCAGTATCAGCAGGTGATGCCCGCCCACCGAAAGAAACAGCACCGTAAATACCATCTGAAAGAGCATAGCCACCGGCCGAATCGACTCGCCCGTGCTCGGGTCGATAATGCCCGCGTCGGCAAAGCCCATCTGCTGGGTTCCCATCAACACACCCTGCTGAACCGCGATAAACACCAGCCGTGCCGCCAGCCCCAGCGCCAGGCCCGTAAGCACCTCCCGCCCGACCAGTATCATCCCGCCCATCCAGTGCGTATCGACGGCTGCCAGCTTCGGCCCGGGCAGAATCATGGCGAAAAAAATCGTACAGGTAATCGCTATCGCCAGCCTTACCCGCTTCGGCAGCATGCTCCATGCGAACATCGGCAGCACCGCGAAAAACGCGGTAACCCTCGCCATTACGAGGAAAAAAGGCAGCAATAATGCAATCCAGTTACCCATCGTATCTCTTTCCGTACCATGCACAGGTTACAAACCTGTGCCACCCACATTCCACGCACAGCCGTCATTGCGTAATCATCGTCATGGCGTCGAAGATTTCCCTGGTGAACCCCAGCGCCACCTGCAACATCCAGCCACCGGCGATCAGCAGCGTTACGCCCACGCCGGCAATCTTCACCACCACGCCGAGGGTCATGTCTCGCATGGACGTAACCGCCTGAAACAGCGAAACCACCACGCCGCAGACCAAGGCTACTATCAGCACCGGTGCCGACAGCAACAGGCCCGTCTCAAGGGTTCGCCTGCCGATAAACAAAATCATCTCGCCGGTCATATCAAATACTCCATGTCTTGAGGCTTCAGGCTGTAGTTTTTTAGTCATTAGACATCAGTCATTGGTCATTAGTTTTTAGACATTAGACCCGCAGGGTCACTGGAAACTCATCACCAGCGTCTGCACCAACAGCCGCCAGCCGTCCACCAGCACGAACAGGATTATCTTGAACGGCAGCGACACCAACGCCGGCGGCAACATCATCATGCCCGCACTCAGCAGAATGCCGCCGACCACCAGGTCTATCAGCAAAAACGGGATAAACAGCAGACAGCCCATCTCGAAGGCGGTGCGAAACTCGCTGATGGCGAATGCGGGAATCGCTACGTGCATCGGCACGTCGGCGGCGGTCTCCGGTGCGGGCATGTCAGCCATCTCTATGAACAGTTCCAGGTCGCTGGTGCGGGTCTGGCGGATCATGAAATCCCGCAGCAGGTCGTTGCCTTTTTCGACCGCCTTGGTGAATTCGAGCTTGTCCGCCATGTAAGGCTTGAGTGCCTGAGTGTTTATGTCGCCAAAAACCGGCGCCATCGTGAAAATCGTCAGGAACAGCGCCAAGCCGATTATCGCCACGTTCGGGGGAATATTCTGCGTGGACAACGCCCGGCGGACGAAACTCAGGACGATTATGATACGGGTAAACGAGGTCATCATCACCAGCAGGCTCGGCAGCAACGCCAGGAACGCGAAGACCACCGCCAGCCGCACCGGCGCGCTCCAGCCGGCGTCGTCGGCCTTCTTGTCCTTGGGGTCCTGCGTGGTAGCCTTGTCGATAACGTCCAGAATATCGCCCACGCCCGGTACCGCCGAGCCGACTTTGGACTTCTCAGTGTCGGTGTCGGCAGGTTTGCTGGTACTGCTTTGTGCCCGGACAGCCGAAACCACCGACAGCAGACACACCAGCAAAATGCCGACACTCCTCAGCCTCATGCCTCCGCTCCTTTCGCACCCTTGACTGCCTCCTCTTCCAGAACCGCCGAAAACGCAGCCTTGCCCTCTTCCCCGGCAAAGCCCTCGGTTACGTCTTTCAGCAGTTGCACCCCGTCCCGGCCCGACGCTACCAACAACTTCCGCGTACCGACCTCCATCAGCCAAACCGATTGACGATTGGCCAGGTACACCCTCTCCAGCACGCGAACTTTCTTGCCGCCCCCAGCCGTCTTCAATCGCGGCAAAACCTTACGAAAAATAACCATGCACCCCACCCCCAACACCAGGATGACGAACACCAAGGCTATCATCTGGTGCAGCAGTTCCTTGGTCCCACTGCCATCCCTGCCGATTTTCCCGCCCTTGGGCTTGTCCCGCGTGGCGAACAACTTCTTCTTACCAGCATCTTCGTCGCCGGAGCTTTCGTCGCCATTCTCGTTGGACTTTTCGTCTGCCTCGGCTTGAGAATCGTCTGTAGCCGGAGGTTGTGAATCCGACGAGGCCGGCTGCGACACGGCAGGCCCATCCGCCGGGGCGGGCGGGCCCTCAAACGATTCCGCCCAAAGCCCCGCCGGGCAAAACAACACCGCCATTACCAAAATAAACCGCCCGCCGAAATGTGCGCACCGGATGCTCATGCAAAAGCATATGCACACACCGTGCCAAACAAAACCCCCTTAAAACAAAGGACTTACGAACAACCCCGCCAAGCCGGCAGCAACGAATTCCATACATTTAATCCAAAAAACGTCGAAAAATTGTACACGGGGGAAAACGGGGAACAACAGGAACCAGGAACTGGGAACCGGGAAAAACGGAAAACAAGAAACGGGAATTGTAGGGCGGGTGCTCCCGCCCACGCGGGAATTGGAAAAACACATGGCTTGCAAGCAAGCCATGCCACCCAAGCCAGATGCCGGGTGCCATGCTTCTGCTTGCAGAAGCATGCGGTAAGAAAACGTGTTGGGCGGCATGGCGACACCGAAGGGGTCGCCATGAGGGACGTCGAGGGGGTCGCCATGAGGGACGTCGAGGGAAATCGCGTGGGTGCAAGCACCCACCCTACAATCCGTAGGTTATGCAGCTCGCTGCATAACAATTTCCCTGCATAATCTACAAACCGCTACTTGCGGCTGCTTGGTTTGTTCTTTTGTTTTTGCAGCGTTTCGACGATGGACATGGCGGCTTTGTCGGCCAGGAAGCGATTTCCGGTGGGGTTCAGGTGTACCGTGTCGCGGGTGAAAATGTTTTTCGACTTGTTACGGGGATTCAGGATTTTCAGGGTCTCGATAAACTCTTTCCGCAGGTCGCACAGCCCAGCCCCGGT
>JAIORC010000003.1 GCA_021108335.1 Phycisphaerae bacterium | reverse complement strand
GGCATGCTGGACGCAATCGTGCAGGTTTTGCTGGTCGTTACCATGCGTTTGGGGCACCGCGGAATGACGTGGTCGATTGCCCAATCCGCAATGGTAATATCGTTTCTGGCGGCGATATTGATATGGGGAGAACATCCCGGCCTTTGGGGATGGGTGGGAGTTACATGCATCCTCGCCGCGGTTATCCTTATCGGGTCTAATAAGTCCGAGGCTGAAAAAAGCGTTGAAAACAACCAGCGATCCTCGCGGTCATGGCTGTTGCTGGCGATCCTGACGATGCTGGTACTCGGAGCCAGCCAGACGTTAATGGGCGTCCCGTCACGATGGGCAAACTGGTCCAACGCGGCAGGATTGCGGATGCCGATAGCCCTGACGGGAACCGCCGTCATGCACGCCTTTATCATGCTCGTCAACAGGAGAAAGCTGACCCGTCGCGTAATTCCATACTCGGCGGCGTGGGCGGTGTTGACTTTTCTGGCGTTCCTTGGCCTGTTTTTCTGCCTGGATCGTATGGCGGAATCCAATCGCGCCGGAATCGCTTACCCCATCGGTATCGGAACGAATATCTTCGCATTTTCGGTCTACAGTTACTTACGGCTCAGCGAAACGTACACAAAAACAAGGATCGCCGGATTGTGCCTGATCGTTATGGGTATTGTGGTGATGGGCGTGTGTATGTGTAAGTAATGTCGAATAATGGGGACGGAGGAGTTGCCGAAAACTCCCCACGCATTTTCAGAGGTCTCCTTTTCCCGGTTCCCCAGTTTTTCCCAGTTCCTGGTTCCTGTTTTTCCCGGTTCCCGTTTTTTAGACATTAGACATTAGTCCCGTTTCTCTGTTAAAATATCACCCATAGGAGTAACCGTGGAACTCAGCATACCATTAGAGCAGCCGCAGAACGCAGCCGTGCTGTTTGGCCCGGGCGATCAGCATCTGCGCATGATCCGCGAGGCGTTCAGCCTGCAGGTTTTCGCGCGGGAGGGGCGGATACGCCTTACCGGCGCGGAGAAAAACGTCTCCAAGGCCGCCGGCGTTATCGCCAAGCTCCAGCGGGATGTCCGCCGCGGCAAACACCCCAGCCCCACAAGCGTCGCCGACGCCATCGGCTCAGCCTCCGCCGAAGAGCAGGCCCGCGTCGGCGCGCTGGACGTATACGTTTCCGGGCAGTTGGTCCAGCCCAAGACGCCCGGCCAGCGGAAGTACCTCGAAGCGATGCAGGCCAACGACCTGGTATTCTGCACAGGCCCAGCCGGTACCGGCAAAACTTACCTGGCGGTGGCAATCGCGGTACACATGCTCAAGCACCACCAGGCTAAGCGGCTGATACTGGTACGGCCGGCTGTCGAAGCCGGCGAGAAACTCGGCTTTCTGCCGGGCGACATGCAGGCGAAGGTCAACCCGTACCTGCGGCCTCTCTTCGATGCCCTGCACGACATGATGGACTACGACCAGATTCGCCGGTTCATGGTCGGCGACCTGATCGAGGTGATTCCGCTTGCGTTTATGCGCGGGCGAACCCTCAACGAAAGCATTATAATCCTGGACGAGGCCCAGAACACCACGCCGGCGCAGATGCTGATGTTCCTGACCCGGATGGGCAACGGCAGCAAGATGATCGTTACCGGCGACTCCAGCCAGAGCGACCTGGAAGACGGCAGCCCGTCGGGATTGTCCGATGCGATACGACGGCTTAGCGGCATCAAGGGTCTGGCGAGCATCGAACTGGAAAAATCGGATATCGTGCGACACAAGCTGGTGCAGAATATTGTTGTGGCGTACGGAGAAAACCCGAAATAATACTATTGGGCATGCGTAATTGAATGGATGGTGGCACAGGTTTGTAACCTGTGCCGCGGTGGCCTGGGAAGGCCATCGCGCGAGATTATGCGAAAACATGCTTCTGCAAGCAGAAGCATGGCACCCGATAATTTTTCTCGATATAGACTAACACTATGGCATTATTCAAGAAAAACCCGCGACAGAGGCGATTGGAAGTGCGGCGGCCCCTGCCCGCCCAGCCGTCGTGGCATGCGCGATGGTTCAACAGGCCCGGTGCCGCCGGCGCGTGGGGCGTGGCGTTGATGTTCCTCGTGCTGGCGGCTGGTATGGATATCTATCCGCTGGATCCGCTGCCGTATCGCCGGGGGCAGTACGTGCAGACCGACATCCGCGCGAGGCTGGACTTCAAGATTCTGGATCAGAAGCTTCTGGATGACGCCATGCGGTCAGCCGGCAGCAGGATACCGGCGACGTTTCGGCTCAATGCCGATCTGCTGAAAGATATCTCCACCACGCTGGAAAAAGTGCCGACAAAACTCGAAGCCGCCAAGTCACCGGACAAGATCGAACCCGACCTCGCGGCGGAACTGGACATCACCCCGACGACAAAGCAACTCGAAGAGGCCGCCCAAAAAGAAGTCATGGCCGATGAATTGCTCAAAATCAAAGAGTTCGACAAGAGCAAAACCAAGGAAAATCACGCCAAGGCAAAAACTCTCAAAGCCGAGGCGGCGAAGCTTCGCGAGCAGGCTAAGCAGATCAGCAAACGAAACGCCCAGGCGTTTGCGTCGTGGGTCGCGCTTGCCAAACCGCAGACCCGGGCAAGCCTGGTCGCCAATATCGAGAACCTCACGAATGAGTTGCGGCTGTGCTACGTGGTTCGCCCCGACCGCCGGGACGATCAGCTTAAACGGGCGGCGGTGGACGTCCGCCTCGTCGAAGACAAAACTATTTACGTTCAGAACGTCGGCGATCTTGTCGCCTGGGATAAAATCTCGCGGCGAATCGCCCAAGCCATCGCCGACGCGGGCTTCCCCGAGAAGATCAGGCCAGGCATTAAGGTGTACCTGCTGGGCAAGTTACAGTCCCAGCCGATTTATCTTTACGATGGCCCGCTGTCGACGGCGGATCGCGACAAGGCAATCGAGGCCGTCCAGACAACCCCGCTGGATTCGTGTTATCGGCATTACGAAGAGGGCAAGGTGCTGGCCCGCCAGTCGCGGCTGGCTGTCGGCGAAGACCAATCCCTCCGTGGCCTCAGCGAGGAAGAACTGGCGCTGCTGCGGCAGGAACACAACGCCTATCTCCGCGCAGAGCGGGAAGGGCTGAAAATCGCCGGCGGCGAGGCAAATTCGAACCTGCTGCCGATTTCCTGGCTGCGGTGGCTGAGGCTCACCAGCCGGGTGGCAATCGTAATAATGCTGACGGGGCTGCTGATTTTTTACATCGTGCACTACCAGTTCCACGTTGTCGAGCAGAATTACACCGCCTTCGTGCTGGCGATGCTGCTGCTGGTCGCCATCGCCGTCGCCAAGATTACCGTGCAGTCCCTGGGGCTTAATCCATACGTATCCATGCTGGCGGTCTGCATAGCCGGAATTATCCTGGCGATCTCCTTCGACCAACGGTTCGCACTGGCGATCGGCGCGATTCTCGCTGCCTTCGTGGTACTGTCGATTCGCGGCAATTTCAGCATGCTGGTGGTAATGATGGGCGGGCTGTTCGCCTGCGTGTTCCAGCTCCACGAAATACGCACGCGGAGCAAGGTGATGATCGTCTCGACGGTATCGGCAGTGGCTGTCTTCGCGGTGGTCTGGGCGATATCGATTAAAAACAACGTGCCGTGGCAGTTTTCGCTGACCGACAGCTTATGGGCGGCAGGGTCGGTAATCCTGGCGGGACTTATCGTCCAAAGCCTGCTGCCGGTAATCGAACGTATTTTCCGCACCATAACCGGCAGCACGCTGCTGGAATGGTGCGACGCGTCCACGCCGCTGCTGAAACGCCTGGCGATGGATTCGCCGGGGACGTACAACCATTCGCTGCAACTCGGAGCGATGTGCGAAGCCGCCGCGGAAACCATCGGCGCGCGGGGGCTGCTTGCCCGGGTGGGGGCATACTATCACGACATCGGCAAGATAAACAAGCCGGACTATTTTTCCGAGAATCAGGCTATCGGCGAGAACAAGCACAGCAAGCTGTCGCCGGCGATGAGTCTGCTGCTGATTTTCGGGCACGTCAAGGACGGCTTGGAGATGGCCCGGCAATACGGCCTGCCCGCTCAACTGCGGGAGTTTATCGCGACGCATCACGGCACGACGCTGGTGAGATATTTTTATCATGCCGCCAGCCAGAAGGCCCAGGCCGAGAACGCACCGGCTCCCGACGAAAGCCAGTACCGCTACTCCGGGCCGAAGCCGCACTCGCGGGAAGCGGCTGTGCTAATGCTGGCCGACGGGGCCGAGTCGTCCGTCCGGTCGATGACCGAGCCGACGCCATCCCGCATTCGCGCCCAGGTGCACAGCATAGTTACCGACCGCCTGGAAGACGGCCAACTCGACGACTGCCAACTGACGCTGCGGGAAGTCCACAAGGTCGAGGAGTCAATCGTCAAAAGCCTATGCGGCATGTACCACGGCAGAATCGCCTACCCCGAAGACAAAAAAACCGAAGATAAAGAAGGAAAAAAAGAAGAACCCCAAACCACCAGCCCGCCGGAAGAACCCAGGCAACCCAAAGCGGAAAACAAAGACGAGTAAATTATGCGAAGCTTAGCTATCCTTTTAATGTTGGTTGTTGGAATGGCCGACTTCGGGTGCAGTTCTGCAGACAAGAATCGGCATGACAACTCCACGGCTCCTCAGTGGGGCGACGAAGGTTATTTAGTGCTTCCGTTGATCATTGATACCCCCAGTATTGCCAAGATCAAGGGCTTGCGAGACGACCTCGCAATAATATCGGATTTGTCGGCTGATGGGGACTACTATCATGTATGTGTGGGTGCGGACTTGCCTGATCGTTTTGACCAGTGGTTCGTGTTGAAAGTAACCAGGAACGGCGCAGTGTATCGTGAAGTTACCGATCCTGAGACACTGGAGATAAAATGGATTCCTGACAAGGAATCTTCTGACTGATTGCCGATGACCATGATGGAATCCGTAACAAGCATGCTTCTGCAAGCAGAAGCATGGCACCCGGCCGATCAAGAGGTGAAAGAATGAGAGTAACTATTATTTTCAAAGTAGTGGCGATTGTTTTGCTGTTAGCCTGTTGTATTGGTTGCAATAAGAACGATTCAGATGCATGTGACAATCCAGAACATGTAGTTGCGTGGGTGGGCCAAGGCGGCGGATTTCAATATTGGCGAACCAGTGGTGAGTATGTTTACGGGGTTTCTGTTTCTCCAGTGATGCTTGATGTCTGGAAATGGGATCGTGGTATATTAAAACACTATAAAAAATTTCAAATTAGTCAAGCTGATGTAGTATGGCTATCAGATGATAAGTATGTGTCAGATGTATATGTAGCTGGAGAAAACAGTTATATTTCTTTAACGGAGGTGAAAACAAAAAAAGTCCTTCAAAAATGGCTTCCTCCCAAGGGATGGTATTGCTCTAAAACAGGTGGAAGTTCGAACGGGAAATACGCAGCTCTTCTTTTTAAAGAAGATTCGGCCTATCCGCCCCCGGGCCATGATTGGGAGAGAGCGAGGATCAAAATAGGCCTGATAGGCCCGAACTCATTGGAGCTCAAATGGGTTGGAATGGTGGAAGGAAAAGATAGCGGTCAAAATATGCGCAGCATTATTCCATCCAATGACGGCAAATTCGTGGCGGTTGCGGGATGGCACAATGGTGTTGTGGTTGTCGATGTGGCAAAGAAAAAAACCTTGTGGGAAAAGAGGCCTAAGCAGGCAGTTTCTTTGGGTTATGTAATATTCGCGCCGGACAGCGAAGTACTGTATACAGGCGGCGGAGAAGGATGTGTTTACGAGATGGAAGTCCGTACGGGGAAAATTTTAAGTCGCTGGTTTGCAAGCCAATCCGGCAAGTCCGAATATGGCCATCGGATATCCGCCATCGCAATCAGCCCTGATGGGAAATACATTGCCGCAGGAACTGGGCCCGAAGGCCTTGCGTATGTGTTCGACAGAAAGACAGGCAAAAGAGTGACAACTTTAAATCATGGGGGTTCGACAATCTTGATTGTATCCTTTTCGCCAGATTCTAAATCCCTCGCCACATTTGCCGTGGGCAAAATCAAAATATGGAAACTTGAAAAGTAGACGGTCGGGATGGCCCCTTGGGGGGGCACCCGGCGCCTCGGTTATTTCCGTTTGCGGCGCAGCAACGCAAGACCGCCCAGGGCCAATAGCGACAGAGTGGCTGGTTCGGGCGTAACGACGAGATTATTGCCTTCGCCAGCATCCCATGCGTTGAGCTCGTCTTGCGTCTCCGCATCGAAGCTGTCCCACAGGCCCGCCACATCGAGATCGTTCAGGGAATCGAGTTCGTTGGTCAGTGCTACTACCTGGCTGCCGGCAAGATTGGTCGCCCCGGCCAGCGATAACGTTTCCAGGTCGTCCATCATGTGCATACTCGACAGGTCCGAAATCCCCACAAAGTCAACGCCGCTCATATCAAGATTCAATACGCCGGTGTCGGTCAATTCCGCAATACCAAAGTCCCACTCCCCTGTCCCACCATTCATAAGCACATCGAAGACCGCCTGGCTGAGCGTCGCATTTACCAACAGGACGCTTGTGAGGGGATTAAACTGAATGTTGAAGTTTTCCAGAGAGGACAGGTTTGAATTGCTGAGATTCATTATCTCAACCTGGTTACTGTCCAGATACAGTTCGGCCAGATTCGTCAACCCGCTCACCGCGGAGATGTCGCTGATCTGGTTGGCGTTCATGCCCAGCAAGGTCAGATTCGTCAGCCCACTCACCGCGGAAATGTCGCTGATCAGTGAGTCGTGCAGCTCCAGCTCGAGAAGATTCGTGCCGTACTCCAGTCCCTGGATATTGGAGATGCCCAAGCAGCTTGCACTGAACCAGTACAGGGTTTTCATATCCGTGTCGGTGATCGGGCCGGAGTCCGGTATGCCCGGCTCCCACCTCAGAGCAGTTTCCAAGTTCGCATCAGGAAAGTACACATCCTCAGCCGCAGTTGGACTGGCGATCCCTGACAGCGTTACAGCAATGGTCAGCAGCGCACAAACGCTGCCCAATCGGAGTTGCTTACACATATACGTACCCTTTCCCTGGTCGAAACTTTACAAACAGGCCCTTTCCCACGACTACCGTGGGCTATCTCGATAAACTAATCACTTTTTCGGTGACTTTTTGCAGCCATACGAAAACTACTTACGCAACATCAGCCGGCGCAGCCGGCATCAAGCGACAAGCGCATCACTACCGCTGCGATCTTGCTAAATCGCTCAGGCACCGATTTCATAACTGGGCGTAGCTTTTGGCGCACATCGTGCGAGTAATCCCAAGCATACGGATTCGTACCTTCTACTCGTTTAGCGCACCGCAGAAAATCAAACCTTCCATGTAATGGGTTGGTCTTAAACTAGGCTCACCGCACATACTACTATACGTAACGGTTTAATCAAGAATAAAATAAACGGTGGCGTGGCGACGCCGAGGAGGTCGCTATGATGGAGTCCGTAATAAGCCCCTTAGGGCCACCCTGCAGACGGCTTAATGAAATTTCAGCCCCAATTTTGCGCAATGCAACGTCAATTTATTTAACTGATCTTCGGATAGCAAATGGCCGAAGAAGGAATCCTTGTGCCAGGTAACATATTCCCCCTTTGGCATCTTGCTTAATAAAGCCATTAAAGAATCAAGGCCTTCGATTTTTATCTTTACCCATCCATTATTGATATCAATATCTTCGCCGGAAATTATTTCTTCTTTGGGCTTAAGCCAGTTTGTGCCCGTCGTCAGGCAAAAAAGATTTTTCCGACCCTCCTTCCAGCCATATATTACGTACCCTTTCATGGAATGAGGAAGAGTGATCTCGCGATACTTGGCTGGCAACTGGTACTCCGCCGGCGTATCGGATCGCGTAGTTTTGGCAATGGGGGGTTCTGCCGGGCACCCGCTCAAGCTTGCAAGAATTATCAGGCTGAAAACAAATCGCGCGTTATCCACAATAAAACCTCGCATAAATTCACAATACCCCTGTTGAATCAGAGTGGCGGGGCGCATGAACAGTAAAGCCGGGTGCCGTGGCGGGAGCGAAGCGACAGCCACGATGTTTGGGACCTCTTACGAAAAACACATGGTCCCCGAGGGACCATGCCACCCATTTTCCCGTAATTCGAACGTTCAGCCGCTGTTGTGGCTGTGTTCTGTTCTCTACTGCTCTACTCTCTACTGCTCTACTGTCTACTGCTCACCTGCTCTGTAAAAACGCCGTGGGCGTTTTTACTGGGCCCTCGAGGATTCGAACCTCGGACCAAGGGATTATGAGTCCCCTGCTCTAACCGCTGAGCTAAGGGCCCGGCCTGTTAATAACCGGCTGGCCTCCCGTTGGGAGGTGGTAGACTTTACCGTAATTCTCTGCGTTTTGGAAGAGTCAAACTGCTCCACGAGACAGTTTTTCGTAAAAATGGGGGAGATGCCACTTGCGGCGGCTGGGTTTTGGCTATTGCAGCAGGTCGGTCAGGGCGCGTACTATTTCGGGCATTTGCTGGACCATCAGGGCAGTCGGTGCGACGAGCATTATTGTCGCCAGCATCAGCATTGACACCGCCATGGGGCTGGACTCGGCTTCGACGTGGCGCAGCCGTCCGGTGAGGCGGGATTGGAATTCGCCCCAGAGTTTCTCGTCGCCGCCGCGAAGCCGTAACGAGATGTTCCGCAAAATGGGGAAGCTGCTGATTTCCAGCACCGTTCCTTCTTCGATTTCCATGCCGCGGCTGGTGAGTGTGGGATTTTTGCCCATTTGCGTGAGAATGCGGCGGATGCTTTTTCGTCCGTCTTCCAGCGGCCAATTGTAGATTACCAGGGAATGGCCTGGCCGGCCGAGGTATCGTACCGCCAGAACCAGCAACAGGCTGCACACCACCAGCATTGGTACTCCACCGCCAAGTACCTGTATCGCAGGCCCGAAGGCGATCGGGCACAATGCCGCCATCAACAGGGCAAAGTCGCCGCGGGCGGAGAGCATCTGCGGGTGTCGACGGGTGTTGAGGAATCCCAGCAGCAGAAAATACAACGCCACCGGTACCACTACCGTGGCGATTCGCAAAGAAGCTTCCAGTTGTTCCATTCCGAGAAGCGGCATGGTTACTTGCTCCGATATTGTGTATCACGCGTCCTTTTCGCGGATATCCCGCGGTTCCGCTACTTTTCTATACCCTAATGCGAGGATAATGTCCAGCACTTCCGTCCACGAGGGGAATGGCCTTTTGTTGAGCCGCTTGTATTCCTCGATGGCCTGGATAAGCTCAAGCTGCATATCGGTCATTTCGCCTTCTTCGGCGGAACGCCTGGCGTCGCTTCTGCGCCGGCCCGGCCCGCGTCGCCTGTCCAGACCGCACCTGCGATCGTTTTCCTGGCGGCAGTCCTGATTTGCGTTGTCTGTGTCCCGGCGTTCCCGACCCGAGTATACCTCTTGCGTCATGGCGATCTCCTGCTACCCATAATATCGGACATTCCCGGCGATGTATCCATAAACATTGAACTTACGTAATGTTGAACCAATAAGATAGACCTGCTCAGCGCAAATATTCCTCTTCGTCGTCATCGTAGATATCTTCACGAGAATCGTTCTGGAGCAGATCGTCGTCATCTTCTGCACACAGTTCGTCGTCATCCGGCTCACTGCCGAACAGGTCGTCCATGTCATCATCGTCCAACAGGTTATCGTCGTCGAGCAACCCAGCCGGCGGTTCGCTGGCCTCCTCGTCTTCGGATTCAAAATTCCCCTCGTCATCCAACTTTACGTTGAAATCATCTTCCTCATCGTCTTCGGCTTCGGCTTCGTCGTCGTCCGTGGATTCGAATTCGTCCAGGTCTTCCCGGTCAGCGATGATTTCCGATGCCTCGTCCAGGTATTTTTCCCGTACCAGCACGGGTCGGCCGTGCGATATCTCTCCGGCAACACCATCAACATCGCAGCGTTCAGCCAGTTCTTCGTAACCCACCATTGCCTCGATATCGTGGTCTTCCAGCAATTGGCGGTAAACCTCGGCTTCGGCGTTGTTTCGAGCGACTACCGCCGGGACAAATGCTTCCTGTTCCGCCGCCTTGTCGTTTTCATCTTTTTCCATGGCAGACTTTCCTCAAACTCTCAATCCACGGGTCGAGAAACAACCCCCGGCACTTCAGCGTCCCACCCGCTGAATCCTCACTGCCTAGGGAATCAACAACCCGGTTTTGTTATATTCCACAGCACTTTTGGAAGATTGCAACCAAAAAAACCTATTCGCGGGCCAAGTTTATTAATTTTATCTTGCATGGGCCTGCCGAGGCGAATAGTTTTTGCAACTCGGATGTAAAATTTGACGCGATACAAAGCTATTATAACCGGAACCGCGGGAGAAAATGCCCTGTAAAAAAAACATACTGGTAGCCATCCTTGCGGCCTTGGCAATATTCGGTGGATGCGACAAAGATAAAAAAAAATCGCCCTCGCCGGAAGAAATTCCCGCATTATTGCCGGCTGCGCCTCCGCAAGCCCAGACAGGGTCTAAACGGCGAGACGTTGTCCTCGCCGCCGCACCGTTTCTGCCCGTAGGCCCGCCGCCGCATGTCCAGGGGCCGAGCTTGCCCGACGGTACCACCCCGAGCAAATACGCCACTGCCGCCATCGGCATGAAGGTTACGCACAGGCACAGGCACAACAAGGACGTGGAAAACATCATCATGACCGAAGTAACAGGCCTGGACCGGCAAAACGTCTGTGTCCGCCAGACCGTACAGACCAAAACCGGCACATTCATTAACGAGATGTCATTCAATAGATATTACCCCGCCGGGGCCGCCCATCCCAAACCCGTCCGGGGAAAATGCGTGGAAACCAGGCAAATCCGTGTCGCGGACAAAACGCTGCCCTGCAACGTGTACGAAGAAAAAACCGGCGGCAAGACATATCGCACCATCCTGTGCCCGGATATCCTCGGTGGAATAGTTCAATACGCCGATGATGTCTCCGGAACCATGACCGTTCGCATGGAACTGATCGACTTCCGCGAATAATCTTCTCGAAATACGGACAACTTCTTTCTTGCATACGACTTTGTAAAACAGTAGGTTTTCTATTATCGGGAAACGGTTCCCGAGCGGGCGGCAAGCCCGATTTGGTATTAATTTTGATTAGTAGAAAGGAAACTGTCATGAAACGAATTGCATTTTTTCTGATGATCGCTGCCGTGTCGATGAGCTTTGTCTTGGTCGGTTGCGGAAAAGACAAGAAGTCTGACACTCCCGACACCGATACTAAGCCCGAAAAGGCTGCTCCCGATAAGGCCGCCGCCGAGAAGGCTGCTCCCGCAACGGATGCTCTCAAGAAGGCCGCTCCCGCAACGGATGCTCTCAAGAAAGCCGCTCCTGCGACGGATGCTCTCAAGAAGGCCGCTCCCGCAAAGGATGCCCCCAAGAAGGCCGCTCCCGCAAAGGATGCCCCCAAGAAGGCCGCTCCCGCAAAGGCTGTTCCCGAGAAGGCTGCTCCTGCAAAGGCCGCTGCTGGCGACAAGGTCAAGCACGGCTGGACCGATACCAAGATCGGCGATATGGTCAAATACGAGATGCAGAATGAGACGACCATGACCCAGACGGTTACTAAAATTACCGATGAGAAGGTCTTTCTGGACATGGTGATGGTTATGAAAACCGAGGCTCTGCCGGCCCAGACAGTGGATATGCCTCGCTACGGCGAAAAGAAGGCAAAGGCGGACAACGCTACAACGAAAAAACTCCCCAACGAAACACTCAAGGTTGGCGGCAAAGACTTGGTCTGCGAAGTTACCGAAACGACCATAACGAACGGCGACAAAGTTACCATCAGCAAGGCTTGGATATGCAAAGAAGTACCCGGTTGGATAGTTCGTTCCGACAACAACGGTACCACGATAATGAAATTGGTTGAATATACGAAGAAATAATTCTCCTGATCAGAGTGGTTCGCACTCGAATTGCTCCAACCAGGATTGTTTGAGTTAGAATACTCCAAACATTACCCTCGGTTGCTTCGGCAGCCGGGGGTTTTTTATTGTTGGGTGGTTCCCGTCCCGCGTGAGCTATAGGGTGGGTGGGTGCTTGCACCCACGCGGTTTCCGCGCGATCCTTCCCCCAGGGGGCCACCCGACGATCCGTTTCCTTATAGCATGTTTTTGCAAACAGAAACAGACACCTGGCGGATTGTAAAAGAAAAATCCAGGGTGCCGTGGCGGGAAGCGAAGCGACAGCCACGATCGGATACATTGGCCATTTCTACGCCGTCCATCATGGCGCTCGGCATGTCGCAAGGTTACTGCTTTGCCGTAAAGGCCATGCATATGGTCTCGGAGAGTTTCGGGCGAATGCGGCAAAAGATGGACTGCACCAGCAAGGCCGGCTTCCAGATCAGCAGCATCGAAAAAAATCGCCCGGTATGCCTGAAGAATCGCCTGACGGAACTGCCCTTTTTCAGAGGCTTGAACCATGGATAGAACAGTCTGGAATCGTCCACGTATGCTTCATCCGTCGCAGCCAGCCCGTTGCGCTCGGCAAGCTGCCGCAGCACCTTGGCGGTGAACCAGCAGGTATGCTCCCTGTTCGCCCCGGCGGCGCCCTTCAGCAGCACACGCAGGTACCGCAGATGCGTTACCGGATTCGGCGTGGTAACCAGGAACACCCCGCCGGGGGCAAGATGCTGCCGGACACGCGCGAAAAAGCCCGCGAAATCGTCGAGATGTTCGAGAATGTCCCCCGCGACGATCACGTCAAATTTCGGCTGACCGGGCAGTTCCATTTTACAGACATCCGCAGCGACGACGTTGTAGCCGTCAGCCCGCATTCGGGCGACTTCCGACTCCAGGAAATCCACGCCGAGCACAAATTCCGCCCGCTCGCGGATGAATCCGTGCAGCCAGGGCACGGCGGCCTGGTCCAAGTCGTGACAGACACAACCGAGATCCAGCACACTCTTGCCGGTAACATATGACCCAATCCAATCAAGTTTATTTCTGTATACCATCGGGATAGTTCTCGGCATCATGCGGCAGCTTTTACGGTCTTCTGCTTCGTTACGCCGGTGAAATACTGGATAGCCAGGCCCACCATGCATAAACCGCCAATGCACATCAGCAACAGCAACGGACGTTCCATTACATTTTTGGAAATTACATCGCGAACTTCCTCGTCGAGGAACAGCAGCGAGAATACCCCAACCATCATCATGGCGGCTCCCTGCACGACGGTCAAAATTACCACCGCCGCGCGGAACAGCAGAAATCCGGCAATCGCCAGTAGCACCGCGCCGCCGACAGCACCGGCCCAACTGTAGGCCATCAGGTCCGTCCGCTCCATCGCGACAACGACGTTGCTGAACACCGCGTAACCCACCGCCGCCCCAGCCGCTCCGCCGGCAAGGCTCACGAACAGCGTCATGAGCGGCCAGGCCAGTACCCCGACCACCACCGCGCCAACCAGCATGCCTATCCACCAGTGCTGGGCATACTGAAAGTAGATTGTCCCAACCCCGCCGGCAACCGCCCCGGCAACCGCGGCGTTGAGAATCATCAGCGGTTTGGTAAACCGCAGGCCGTAAATCAGATATACAAAGCCGATCACCACCAACGCTCCGGCGTAGACGGGGTGAATCGTCGCGAGATATCGAAGTATCTCCTCCAGCGGGGGCATTTTGGCGTTGCGAATCATCTCGATGAGTTCGTTGAACCGCTCGACGAGTTGCGGGTCGATTTCGGGCGACTGGGTGGGAAACTCTATCGGCAGCTCTTTCGGTAATGGCGAAGTACTCATTCTGTCAAACGCTCCTTGTATCCGGCTGGTTTCAGACCGGTGGCAGTTTTTGCAGCACTGCTTTGAGTTCTGCCTGGGCCAGCTTCTTTTTCTCGGTATCCGTCAGTTTATGGCCCGCCTCGATAAGGCACGTTTCCGCCTGCGAATACTTCTGCAGATATCGGCCGTAAAGCAGGCCCAGCATCAGATGGATATCCCCAAGATGCTGGTAATGGTTGAAATGTTCGACAAATCGCTCGTACGCACGGGCGGCCAGGGTGTATTCCTTATCGGCCATGAACTGATTGGCTACGTCCAACTGCTGTTGCAGGCCGAGTACCGGTTCGTCGGCAATTCTCTCCAGCCGGGTGTACAACTCCGCGGCTACGGGAATATTGTGGGCAGCGCAGGCATCGTTGATCTTCTGCCGGAGTTCCATCTCCTCGGTTGCCTGGGGCGGCAACGGCTCGGAGCTGGTTACGCGCGAAGCAACCTCCTTGCCCAGCCGTCCGTCGATACCTTGGGAAAACGGGTCGTATCCGCTAGCGACCATCTTGCGATACCGCAATCGCTTGCGGAACGCAGCGATCAAATGCAGCAGGTCAAGATCGTCGCGAGTAATCGCCCGAACAGACAACAACAGCATCGACACTAATATCCCGAAGAGATACCCGCAGGCGTGTGCGGCGTAGGCTACCCCGCCGGAAGACGGGCCTGCCCAGCCGCGGGTGGTCATGAAAATCTCGAAGATGAACTGAATCGCCAGGAAGTACAGGCTGGACACCTCGATTGGCCAGAGGAAATAGAACAGGAAAACCACCAGCGTGATGGTCGTTCGCGGCAGCAGCACCAGGTATGCCCCGGCGACGGCAGCGATTGCCCCCGACGCGCCCACTACCGGCGCATTGCCGGCAAGTAAAAGATATCCCACGCCCGCCAATACGCCGCCGGCAAGATAAAACGCCAGATACCCAGCCTGGCCGAATTTGTCGTTTATCGCATTGCCGAATACCCACAAAAATACCATGTTGCCCAACAGGTGCGCCCAGTTGGCGTGCAGAAAAGTACAAGTGAAAAACTGTTCCAGCGTCGGCATTTCCGGCTGGAGCATCCAGTGCGCGATCCGCTGGGAGTCCGCGGCGTTGGACGCGTTATAGCCCATGACGAACAGGGCGATATTGACGCCCACCAGGGCATAGTTGACCCACGGTATGTGCTTCCTTCGATAATCTGTACGGATAGGGATAATCATTTATTTTCCCAGCTCCCGGCTTCTTTGAGCCGCCCGGCGGATAGCCTGGACAATCGCGTCTTTCACGCCGGCTTCGTCGAGCGTTTCGATAGCCCGTGCGGTCGTGCCGTTCGGCGTCGTAACCCGCTGCCGCAACGCCTGGGACGATTCTTTAGTTTCCGCCAGCAGTCTGCCGGCTCCGACGCAGGTCTGGACAGCCAACTGCTCGGCGATTTCCGGGGCAAGCCCCTGGGCCACGCCCGCTGCCGCCATCGCCTCAGCCAAGTAAAACAGATACGCCGGGCCGGAACCGCTCAGCCCCGTTACGGCGTCCATTTGCGATTCGTCCACTATAACGGCAAGCCCGCCGGCTGCAAAGAGTTGCCTGGTCCAGCGGACATCGTCATCAGTCGCGCGAGGCCCAGCCGCCACCGCCGACGCCCCAGCCCCCACCAGCATCGGCGTATTGGGCATGACGCGGACAATATGCCCCCGCCCGCCGAGGCAGCCGTCCATAAAGGCCGCCGTAATGCCCGCGGCAATGGAAATTATCGTAGCCTCAGGCTGGACTGCCGAGGCGATTTCTTCGAGTACCTCGCCAATCAGATGCGGCTTGACAGCCAGCATCACCCGCCGGCAAGAACCCGGAATTTTATTGTCGTCGGCGCCAGCGATGCCATACTTGTCAGCCAGGTGTTCCCGCCGCTGGGCCAGCGGATCGGCAACAACTATCCGCCCAGCCGGCAGAATACCCCCGCCGACAGCGCCGGCAATAACCGCCTCCGCCATGTTCCCCCCGCCAATCACACCCAATTGATAAGTCATAAGATTATTTTCCTTAAAGCTTCTTAAGCAAATAGGCTAACGATATATAAGGCTCTCGGCAAGTACCAAGCTGAAATTTCGATATCTGTTGTAGTGGGTGAAAAATAATTACTAAAAAACAAGATGTTAGTAGATTTTTTAGTACAACGTGTGTTATACTAACATCACGAATGTTAGTAGTAAAATTAGTAGTATTAAAACTATCTGAGGTAAGCTCATGCGAATCCCTAAAACACCGCCGACACTCAAAGAAGCTTGGCGAACATTCTCAAAAAGCCCTCAGCGGGCAGTGGAGTCCCATGTTTTTCAGCAGGGGCCGACGTATAATGGAAAATACTATCACTGGCAGAAATTGCAATACCTTCAGCCGCCGGAGAAACTCGACATAAAAGAGCTATGGTACGCCATGAAGATTGCCAGATCGGCTGGGGCAAAGCAGCTTCCGCTGAAGGACCTGAAAGGCTGTCCGTTTGTATTCAATATTCCCGAGTGTGCACAGGAGGATATTTTTCAAATCGATCAGACGGCAGCGGGGCGACTGAAAGGTTCGGAACTGATAGTCGATCCAACGTTGCGAGATCAGTATATTTTTCGATCATTGGCTGGAGAGGCGATTGCCTCCAGCAAGTTGGAGGGAGCCAAAACTGCACACCGCATCGCCAGGGAAATGCTTCGAGCCGACCAACGTCCGCAAAATCTGGACGAACGAATGATCTCCAACAACTATCGCACCATCCGGCAGGTTCGCGAATGGAAAGCCATGCCCTTAAGCCCCGCGATGGTACTGGAACTACACCGCCTTGTAACCGAGGGAACATTGCCCAAAGCCGATGCCGCCGGCCGCCTTAGGAATCGAAATGAACCCATCGAAATAATCGATACAACAACTAACGAGGTTCTGCATACTCCCCCGTCGCCGGAGGAACTGGAATCGCGGCTACAATTGATGTGCGATTTTGCAAACGCAAAAACCCCGGGCTATTTCATTCATCCGTTAATCCGGGCAACAATTCTGCATTTCTGGCTGGCATATGACCACCCGTTTATCGATGGCAACGGGCGGTGTGCGCGGGCTTTGTTTCATTGGTTGATGGGGCGGGAGGATTACTGGATTTCAGATTTTATAGCGATTTCGCAGTATATGTATGTGGGATATGCCAAATATGCCACGGCTTTTCAGTATGTGGAAACAGATGAAAATGACTTGACTTACTTCATCATATATATTCTCGGCCTGCTGCGTAAAGCATTGCCGGAGCTTCACCGGTTTCTGGAAAAACAAACGGAAACCCTGAAAAACACCGAAAGTCTAATTGGCTCGAAAATGAATTTTAATAACCGACAATTGAATCTGTTGAATCATGCGATGCATCATCCCAACACCCGCTATACCATCAAATCGTACCAAATCAGCAATAATATTGTCTATCAAACTGCCCGCACCGATTTGCTGGGGCTTGAAAAGCTGGAGCTTCTGGTCAGACGAAAAATTGGCAAGGCCTTTTGTTTCACGCCCGCGGAAAATTTGGATGGCCGGCTTCGAGCACTGAAATAACCCCGCTACTCCAGGTTTGCGTGGCGGGACTGGAATGCTTTTGCGTCTACCTGGAATCGTTCGGACAGTACGTTGAATACTGCGTCGAGGCAGAGGCTGGCTGCGTGTTCGAAGACCGCCGCCCGCAGGACGATGTCGTCGGCAGCTGTGGGAATCAGGATTACGTGGTCGGCGTCGCTGGCCAGGGGCGAATCGCCATCGCTGGTCAGCACGATTACCTTTGCCCCGAGCTGGCGTGCCCGGCGGACGAGGTAATCGGTGTAACCCGTGCTGCCGGTGCAACTTATCGCCACCAGCAGATCGCCTTCGGCGGCGGCGGGGGTAATCGTTTCGCCGGGGATGTGTGCGGTCAGCCCCGCGTGCATCAGCCTCATGCCGAACATCCGCGCGACCAGTCCGCTTCGGCCTGCCCCGGTTACGAACGTGCGATTGGCCTGGGGCACTTCGTCGGCCAGCGTCAGGATGCTGTTCCAATCGACCTTGTGCATGGCTGCCTGGATTTGGTCCAGCATCGCCTGGCCGGCCTTTTTGACCGCCTCGGCTGCGTGTTTATCCGATGGCATCGGAAGCGCCTTTCTTTTCCCAGCGTTTGAGGTTCACCACCTTGGCCAGCGTGCTTTGCTGGTCGTGAATTTCCGCCCGGATGCGGTTTTCCGCCTCCAGCACGTTGGCTGCCCGGTTGGCCAGTTCCACCGCACGGGCCGCCGGCAGAACCATCACGCCGTCGTCGTCTGCGACAATCCAGTCGCCGGGGCAGATACGCTGGCCGGAGATTTCTACCGGCACGTTGATTTCGCCCAGGCCGTGCGGGTCGCCGGCATGGCTGGTAATGTGCCGCGTCCAGACGGGGAATTTCAGCTTGCGAATTTCGGCGGTGTCCCGGACGGCTCCGTTTACGATAAGCCCGGCGATGCCCTTGTTTTTCGCGCTCTCGCTGGCTAGTTCGCCCCAGATCGCCGGCGGCATACCGGCTGTGTCGATAACGATTATATCGCCCGGCCTGGCCACGTCGATAGCCTCGACGGGCTTGGCCCAGTCGCCGGGGAAGCTCTTGACCGTAACCGCCGCTCCGCAGGCGAACTGCCCCGGCGCGATCGGGCGTATGCCTTCCAGGCAGGGCTGGCGGTGTGCGCCGTCGGAGATATTGCTCGTGCGGACTTTCGACAGGGCCTTGTGCAGATCGCCAGCGGTGATGCGTTTGAAGTGTTCGGACGCGACGGCTTTGCCCGTATCGATGGCCTTGCGGATGTTGGCGGCAGCTTGCTTTACGTCGACAGCCTTGGTAATCGCCCCGCCGACGATCACGACGTCCGCCCCGGCTTCGACGGCAGCGGCGGCTGTTTCGCTGTTGATTCCGCCGGCAACCGCCAGCGTCAGATTCGTTACGGCCCGGACTTTCCGCAGCAGCTCCAGCGGGTCGGCGCCCTGCATCTGCTGATCGATCGCGCAGTGCACGTCCAGCCAGGCGACGCCCAAATCCGCAGCCGTCTTGGCAAAGCCCACCGGATCGTCCACGCCGAGCAGATCCACGGCTACGTCTATGCCGTAATGCTTGCCGGCTTCGACGCATTCGCGGATGGTACTTTCCGGGGCAGCCGCCAGGACAGTCATGATATTCGCCCCAGCCTTGGCGGCAGCTTCGGCTTCGATCTTGCCGGCATCCATCGTTTTGGTGTCGGCGATGATGGTTTTGTCTGGGAATTTCGCCCGCAGTGCGCGAATGGCGTCAAGCCCTTCGGACTTTATCAGCGGCGTGCCGGCTTCGATGTACTCCGCCCCGCCGGCAACAGCAGCGGCGGCGACGGCCATCGCCCGGTCCAGTTCCAGAAAATCCAACGCGACTTGTAATTTAGTTTCATTCATACC
>JAIORC010000270.1 GCA_021108335.1 Phycisphaerae bacterium | reverse complement strand
CACGATGTCGGGTGGCATGGTTAGCCCGCGTTTTTTGCGGGATAGCCATGAAAGAGAGATTCGCAATTTCCACGCCATCCCTTTCTCAAAACCACCCAACACCCATCCGCCATGGTGTATCTATCTTTCATGGCCATCGGCTTCGCCGCTGACCATGCCACCCAATCCGTTTTCTTACCGCATGCTTCTGCAAGCAGAAGCATGGCACCCAACATTTTTCGCCAATATTTTTCGGACAGACTACTATTGCACAGGCTGCATGCCCCAAAGGGGGTTGCAAATCCATTGCCGCCCGGAGTATCAGCCGTTACTTATACCCTCCGAATCGTATAGTTGCAACGTTTCGGCGGTGCGGTACAATGGCGGGCATGGAAAATCAACGACTTTTCGTAACGGACCTGGCCTCGGGGATGGCTATCGACCAGGTATTCCTCGTGCGGGCCAAAGACCTGCGAACCACCAAGGGCGGCGACCTGTACATCTCGGCGACGCTGGGCGACAGCTCCGGCAGCATTCCCGCGCGGATGTGGCAGGCTTCGGAGGCGATTTTCAATTCGATTGCGACCGAGGGGTTCCTGCACGTCAAGGGTCGAGTGGAAGATTATCGCGGCTCGTTGCAGATGGTGATAGACGCCTGCCGCCCCTGGTCGGCCGAAAAAGTGGACATGGCCGACTTCCTGTCCGTCTCGCCACACGACATCGAAAAAATGTGGTCGGAACTGCTGGAGATTATGCGTGAGATAAAGAACCCGCACCTCCGCCGGCTGATCAAGAAATTCGTGGAAGACAAGCAGCTTGTCGCAGCCTTCAAGCACAGCCCGGCGGCTGTCCAGATGCACCACGCGTATATCGGCGGGCTGTGCGAGCATACGCTGGGGGTCGCCCGCGCTGCCAAGGCGCTGCTGCCATTGTATCCGCAACTCAACAGCGACCTGGTATACGCGTCGGTTTTCCTGCACGACATCGCAAAGAGTGCGGAGCTGGGCGGCGGGCTTAATTTTCACTATACCGACCGCGGGCAGTTGGTGGGGCATATCGTCATCGCGGCGAACTGGGTGCAGGAAAAGGCCCGGCTGGTTTCCGAGGAGATGGGCGAGCCGTTCCCGCAGCGGATTATCGACCTGTTGCAGCACATTATCCTGGCTCATCACGGCGAGCACGAATACGGCAGCCCGAAGCTGCCGGCGGTGCCCGAGGCGTTCTTCCTGCACTACCTGGACAACCTCGACGCCAAGATGTGGATGACCGCCAACGCGATTGCATCCGACCCGGATCACGATTCCAACTTCACCGGCTATATCCGCCCGCTGGAGACCCGGCTGTACAAGCACTCTGGAGACCTGGACGCCCTGGCCACCGACGACGGCAGCCATACCGGATCGCTGTTCGAGTAAAATTATCTATTCGAAAAGGGAAACACAATGACATCAACACCGCCAATACCACCAGTACAACCGACAGCCTACCAGCAACAAACAATCGTCGCGACTCAGCCAGGTTACCGAAAATCTGCCAAGCTTAGCATAGCTGCCATAATTATGGGTATTATAGCCCTGGTTCCCATATTCGGTCTTCTTTTTGCCCTGCTGGGGCTGATATTCGGTATCATGGCCTTGGCCAAGAAACGCCCCAAGCCAGGCTTGGCGATAACAGGGATTATCCTGAGCGGATTGAGTATTTTGGCCCTCCCGCTAACAGTATCGATCATGCTACCTGCTGTCATGCGAGCCCGCGAGTCTGCCAGGCGAACGGTGTCCATGACTAATCTCAGTGGTATTGGTAAAGAGATACTGATGTATGATGCCGAATACAACCAATACCCCCAACAATTCAGCCAGCTTATCGAGAATGGTCTCGCAAAAGGAACACTGTACTATCCCGGCAAGCGGGAATCGGGCGTGGCGTACTTCTATTTAGCTCCAGCCAAGGATGCCCCGGCAGAGACAATCATGGCGTGTGAAAAAGCCGGCTTCGACAAGGAGGGTCGAAACGTACTGTTCGTCGACAGGAATCTTCAATGGATGACCAGCGACGAGTTCGCCGAAGCCCTGGCCAAGCCCCACAACGCAAAATTCGCCAAGGCACTCAAACTCGCCGAAGGGCCATAGCCCATTATCGGAAAAGGAAAATGCAATGACATCGACACCGCCGACACTATCGACGGCCGATCAGCAACAAACAGCCATCGCGCCTCAACCGGGCCACCAGAAATCAGCCAAGCTTAGCATAGCTGCCCTGATCATGGGTATCATAGCCGTGATTCTCGGACTCGGGGCTCTTGTCCCGCTAAAGTCGATGTTCCTTGGTGTCTACCTAGCCCTGGCAGCAGTATTTCTGTTTGGCGTGCCAGCGGCGATTTGCGGCGTCAATGCCCTAACTAAAAAAGGGGCCAAGCCGGGTTTGGCGATGGCAGGAATTGTGTTGGGCATTTTGGCTATATTTGCATTGTTCTTTTCGGGGCGAATTCTTTTCAGGCGGGCAGTGTCCCAGAATAATCTCCATGGTCTTCGTCATGCGATAGCAGCGTATGCAGCCGAAAACAACAACCAGTATCCCCAGCAACTCAGCCAGCTTCTCAAAGAAAAGTATATCACCGAAAAAAGATTTCGGTATCCCGGTAAGGAGAAATTGGGCGTGGCATATTGCTATTTAGCCCCAGCCAAGGACGCCCCGGCGGAAACAATCGTGGCGTGCGAAAAGGCCGACTTCGACGAGGAGGGTCGAAACGTACTGTTCGTCGACAGGAATCTTCGATGGATGGCCAACGACGAGTTCGCCAAAACCCTTGCCAAACCCGCCAACGCAAAATTCGCCGAAGCACTCAAACGCGCCGAAGGGCCGTAAGCCATTATCGGATAAGGAAAACACAATGACATCAATACCACCAATACAACCGACTGCCTACCAGCAACAAACAGCCACCGCGCTTCAACCGGGCCACCAGAAATCAGCCAGGCTTAGCATAGCGGCACTGGTTATGGGTATCATAGCCCTGATTCCCTTCTTAGGTCTTCTTTTTGCCCTGCTGGGGTTGATATTCGGCATCATTGCCCTGGCCAAGAAACACCCCAAGTCGGGCTTGGCAATAACAGGGATTGTCCTGAGCGGCTTGGGTTTGTTAATCACGCCGGCAACATCGGCGGGAATACTACTACATTCCTACTGTGAGTCGAGTGTGTCAACATACCAGTCGGACTGTTTCCTGGACGAATGCTCCACGGTGGATGTCAGTGTAGCCTGCGAGTTGACCGTCGAGCAGGCTCGGGGGATATCCATGACTAATCTCAACCGTATTCATAAAGCGATAAAAATGCATGACGCCGAATACGACCAGTATCCCCAGCAGCTCAGCCAGCTTATCGAGGAAGATCTCGGAAAAGGAACACTGAACTATCCCGGCAAGTGGGAATTGGGCGTGGCGTACTTCTATTTAGCTCCAGCCAAGGATGCCCCGGCGGAAACAATCATGGCCTGCGAAAAAGCCGGCTTCGACGAGAATGACCGAAACGTACTGTCCGCCGACGGGTCTGTTCAACGGATAACCAACGACGAGTTCGCCGAAGCCCTCGCCAAGCCCCACAACGCAAAATTCGCCAAGGCACTCAAACGCGCCGAAGGGCCATAGTCGTCCGCGTGAACCAGCTTTGGGCAGAACCACCCTACATATCTACACACCATATGAAAGGAAAACACAATGACATCAACACCGCCAATACCACCAGTACAACCGACAGCCTATCAGCAACAAACAATCGGCGATTTCCAACCGGGCCGCCAGAAATCAGCCAGGCTCAGCAAGACTGCTATGAACATGGGCACGATAGCCCTGCTTCCCGGATTAAGTCTTCTTTTTGCCCCGCTGGGGGTGATATTCGGTATTATCGCCCTGGCTAAAAAACGCCCCAAGCCAGGCTTGGCGATAACAGGGATTGTCCTGAGTTGCCTGGGTATTTTTGTTGTCACCCCGCTGGCGGCATCGATCATACTACCTGCTTTCATGCGAGCCCGCGTGCAGGCCAGGCAGACAATATCCCAGAAGAATCTCAGTAGTATTGGTAAAGCGGCAGCGATGTATGCCGCCGAGAACAACGACCAGTACCCCCAGCAGCTCAGCCGGCTTGTCTCAACGGGAAAGATCACCGAAAAAATGCTTCGATATCCCAGCCATTCAGACACCGGCGTGGCATATTGCTATTTAGCTCCAGCCAAGGGTGCCCCGGCGAAGACAATCATGGCCTGCGAAAAGGCCGGCTTCAACGAGAAAGGCCGAAACGTACTGTTCGTCGGCAGATATGTTCGACGGATGACCAACGACGAGTTCGCCGAAGCCCTCGCCAAGCCCCACAACGCAAAATTCGCCAAGGCACTCAAACGCGCCGAAGGGCCGTAGCCCACTATCCGAAAAGGGAAATACAATGACATCAACACCGCCGATACCACCAACAGCCGATCAGCAACAAATATCTGCCGGGTCTCAACCGGGCCACCAGAAATCAGCCAAGCTCAGCATAGCTGCCCTGATTATGGGTATCATAGCCTTGGTTTCCTCAGTAGGGGTTTTTTGTATCCAGCAAATGCCAATGCCTCGCATTGCCGAGCTGGCCCCGGCAGCAGTATTTCTGTTTGGCATACTGGCGGTGATATTCGGTATCATTGCCCTGATTACAAAACGCCCCCAGTCGGGCTTGGCAGTACTAGGAATTGGGCTGGGCGGATTAGGGTTATTAGGCACTATAGGGCCTGTTGTCGATCACACCCACTGTCATCCCAGGCGGACGGTATCCATGGCTAATCTCCATTGTATTGGTAAAGCGATAAAAATGTATGAAGCCGACTACGACCAGTACCCCCAACAACTCAGCCAGCTTATCGAGGAGGGTCTCGGAGAAAGAACACTGTACTATCCCGGAAAGCGGGAATTGGGCGTGGCGTATTTCTATTTAGCTCCAGCCAAGGACGCCCCGGCGGAGACAATCATGGCCTGCGAAAAAGCCGGCTTCGACGAGAATGACCGAAACGTACTGTCCGCCGACGGATCTGTTCAACGGATAACCAACGACGAGTTCGCCGAAGCCCTCGCCAAACCCCACAACGCAAAATTCGCCAAGGCACTCAAACGCGCCGAAGGGCCGTAAGAGCCACATAAGCCCGGTGCCGTGGCGGGAGCGAAGCGACAGCCACGATGCTACAATAACCCACCGCGTGGGAGAACCTGCCGTCGGCAGAATCGCCGGCTCTACGAATTGGTAATATTATAAGGAAATTTGGGGAACAGTACGGCTCCAGGCATAATCAACTCCACTATTTTGGCGCTGCCTTTGTCTTTGCCTTTGCAGAAGATTTGCCGGCAGGCTTTTTGTCCACCGGCGTGATTTTCCCGCCGGCGATGAGGGACTTTTTCAGCAGCTCCCGGAACATCGCCATGTCTACCCATCCGCCGCTACTGTCACCGCCGACCAAGGCCACGTAGGTACCCTTGTTTTTGAAGTCCGCCGGATCTGCATAAAACAGCAGGACGTCCTTGGCCGGCTTGGCGTAGTAGATGTATTTGTAACCCTTTGGAATTTTGTCCACATAGCCTGGTTTAACGAAATCCTCGATATTTCGCAGGGGTTTGTTCTCCTGGGAATTGTATAATTCCCGGGTAATCGTCAGGAATTTGAGATTGCTCATTGAAGTAAGCCGTTGTTCTGCCGAAACCCCCGCATTTTTTCGGGGTTGTCGCAAGACACCGGGAGACGGCGGAATGATCTTTCCGCCAGCGTCGAGGGACTTTTTTAGTTGCTCCCGGAACGTCGCCATTTTTACCCAGCTAACGGTGAAGTCACCCCAGAGTACGCTGGTGCCCTTGTTTCCATAGTTGGAGGGGATTTCATAAGCCAGCAGCAGCAGGTTGACCGGACCGTCGTCAACACCCCGTTTGTAGTGATAGTAAATGTACACGTAGTCTGTAACCCCCATGAGTGTTTTGCTTTTGGGGTCCCAATGAGGAGCGGGATTCTCGCTGACGGGGCTTTTGAACGTACTGGAGCCAACTAACTTTTCTTCGACCATTGCGTCGAAATTCGGCGGCATTTTATCATGTTCCATGCTGTACATGACACACGCTTTTGCTATTCCGTTGAGGTTGCACAGAGAAGCCTTTTTTTTAGCCTGAGCCCGTGCTCGATTCTGTGAAGCCGCTTTTTTAGCAGCCTTTGTCTTTGCCGGTGCGGAAGATTTGCCGGCAGGCTTTTTGGCCGCCGGCGTGATTTTCCCGCCGGCGGCGAGGGATTTTTTCAGCAACTTCCGGAGCGTCGCCATGTCTACCCAGCGAACGCCACCGCCGATCAAGGCTACGTAGGTGCCCTTGTTTTTAAAGGCCTTCGGATTTGCACAAAACAACAGGGCGCCCTTGGCCGGCTTGGCGTAGTAGATGTATTTGTAACCCTTTGGGATTTCGTCCAAGTATCCTTTTTTAACAAAATCGTCAAAACTTCGCGGGTTTTTGTTCTCCTTGAAATTGTATAGTTCCCGGGCATTCATCATGATTTTGAGATTGTTTGTCGCCATCACTTGTTCGTCTTGATCTATCTCCGATTCCGGCGCTATGACACCACTATCTGCAAGGTGGTAGAATGCCGCAATAGCCGTTACGGCTATCGGAACCACTCCGACCAACGGCGTGCTGCCGTATCCTTCGAAGGTTATGCCTTTGGCGTCGGACGAAACGCTGCTGATGTCCGGCATGGCGTATTTGATCAGGCCCTGGAGAGAATCGGGCAGCGGGAATGAGATTTTATCGAGACCAATATTTCCGCCAAATTCCCTGGCGAGTGCCTGGCCGGCTGCGTTTGAAAGGCCTGTCCCGCCGACCAGATACAAGGGGTAAACCTTTTTCAATACCTCCGGCGTGTTGAGGTAAAACAGTCCGGAGGCATTGGCTGAGACGTGGGCGCGTGTTTTTTTGAATGCCGCCGCAGTCGTCAGCGGGGCGGTCTTGTTTTCGAGTGCCGATGCGATTACCTGCGGCCAGAGTGCGATGTATAGCCTCTTTTTATGGATGGCCCAGGCAGGCAGGACGAACATGCCAGCACCCGGCCTGCCTCCGGTAAACCGCAGATAGCGGATATCGGTCTTGCCGGACTTGAATATCTCCAGAGAAGCGTTTCTGCCGGCTTGGAGTTCGATGAATTTTTCGATTTTGGCGAGTGCGGCGGCGGCTTTTTCTTCGTCAGCCAATTCCAGCGTCAATATCGTGCCCGTCAGCGTGCCGCCCTGGCTGGTGGCTGAGGAGAGAACCCACGTGTCGCCGAGTGCAGCCAGCAGGTCTTTCTCGATGGACATTCCCAGCGTTTTATCCATGCCGGCCAGCACGCCGGTAATCATCTTTCCGCTGCGGGGATTGATCTGCCCGACAACGCGGCGGAGTTCGGCGAAGAAGGCCTTGGGCGAAACGTTGCCCGCCAGCACGAAGTCGGCGTCGGCGGGGACTGCTGCCAGGTCCGCGTCGGTCAACGGCTTGCCGGCAAAGGGCATAAGCAGGCCCTGGTGTGGCACCGGCGTGAACAGCCGCGTTTTGGAATACATGCCCTTGTCCACAATCCGCACCGTTCCCGCCAGTGCGGAAATCTTGCTCACGCCGAGGATTTTTAGCATGGTGGCGGCGGAAACGACGGTATCCAGAGCATTGGCAGCCTTTGGGGCTTCGGTATCCGCGGGGGCGGCAGGTTGCAGGCGTTTTTTCAGGGCGGCGACATCCACATAGTAAGCCACCTGCTGGTTTTCGCCGCCGACTTCCTTCATGCACCCGACGAATTTTTTATTGCCCGCCAGGCTCTTGGCGGCGGTGGCCTGAATAATAGTCTTGGCCTGGCCTGTACCGTAGGAAAAGAAAAACAGGCTGCTCTTGCCGATGAAGCCGTACGACATTTCCGCATTACTGACCATGAGCTGCCTGTATTTTGTTTCGCCCAATTCCTTCTTCGGCGGTTTTGAGTTTTTGGGAACCACCGCCAGGATGGCATCGAGCTTCTTCTGAAAGACAGCCTTGTCTTTGCCAAAATCGACAAGAACGGCGAACGATATCTTTGGCCTGGCAAGTGAACATTTCGTTATCGCCACGGCGGTGCGATGCTGCAAGACGAGAGGGGGTATCTCCGTGATGGTCTTGGCTATTTGGGCCATTTCAGGTGGGCCGCCCTGGATCATCTTTTTTTGCATAAACGTTTGAAACAATTGAATCAGCTTTTGCGTGTCCGGGTCGTTTATCGCCTGGCCGCACATCGAGCCGTCGAAGGTCAGGTTGCGGCCTGACCACTCCACGTACATCAACGTATCGGCAGGCAGACGCTTCTCGAGTTCCGCTGCCGCCGGTACCGAAATCAGCAGTAACGCCGCCAGGCTAATCCAGATGATAAAGTGTCGTTTCACGGCCTGTCTCCTTGTCTGTTAGTCGTACGAGACGAATTGCCGCCCCAATTACAATTACATAAATAATACCAATGTTGGCCACTCGTACCGGTGGTTCTGGCTAAGTCTTCAGTTTGGGTGGCATGGCTTGCTTGCAAGCCATGTGTTTTCCGGTTCCCGCAAACCCGGCTTCAAAATACGGACAAAACACGGTGGCCTGGGAAGGTCACCACGCGACGGACTATTTTGCCGGTGCCTTAGGCGATGCCTTTACCGGTGCGGAAGGTTTGCCGGCCGGCTTTTTGTCAGCCGGTGTTATTTTCTCGCTGGCGGCGAGGGATTTTTTCAGCAATTTCCGGAACGTCGCCATGTCTACCCAGCTAACGCTGCTGTCAGTCCGAAGTATATAGGTGCCCTTGTTGTCATAGTTAGCCGGATTTTCGTAGGCCTGGATTGGAAAGGAAGTCCCTCTGCTCCGTCCGTCCCGTCCGGTCCCCCTGGTACGTCTGACCTGTTTGGTAAGAAAAGGGATGTCTGTGAAGCGACCTTTGTAGTAAACGTATATGTAGTCTTTGAGTCCAACGATTTTTTTGTTTTTGGGGTCCCATCGCGGGGCAGGATTTTTGCTGGCCGGGCTTTTGAACAATCTGCAATCGGGAAAATAATTGTTTTCGATGAGAACGTCGAAATTTGGCGGCATTTTGCCCTGAAAATCATTCGTATACACAATTATACCTATCGAAATCTGCCTGAGATTGTTTGCTGAAACCGCTTGTTTAGCCTTGTCTTTGGCTTGTTGCAGGGCAGGCATGGCAATTGCCACAGTCGCTGCGGCTACCGGGACCACTCCGATTGACGGCGTGCTGCCGTATCCTTCGAAGGTTATGCCTTTGGCGTCGGACGAAACGCTGCTGATGTCCGGCATGGCGTATTTGATCAGGCCCTGGAGAGAATCGGGCAGCGGGAATGAGATAGCACCAATCCCAAATTGCCTGGCGAGTTGCTGGCCGGCTGCGTTTGACAGGGCTGTCCCGCCGATCAGGTACAAGGGGTAAACCTTCTTTAATACCTCCGGCGTGTTGACGTAAAACAGCCCGGAGGCATTGGCTGAGACGCGGCGGCGTGTTTTTTTGAACGCTGCCGCGGTCGTCAGCGGGGCGGTCTTGTTTTCGAGTGCCGATGCGATTACCTGCGGCCAGAGTGCGATGTATAGCCTCTTTTTATGGATGGCCCAGGCAGGCAGGACGAACATGCCAGGCCCCGGCCTGCGACCGGCAAACCGCAAATAGCGGATATCGGTCTTGCCGGACTTGAAGGTTTCCAGAGAAACGCCCCTACCGGCTTGTAGTTCGATAAATTTTTCGATTTTGGCGAGTGCGGCGGCGGCTTTTGCTTCGTCAGCCAATTCCAGCGTCAATATCGTGCCCGTCAGCGTGCCGCCCTGGCTGGCAGCTGAGGAGAGAACCCACGTGTCGCCGAGGGCTGCCAGCAGGTCTGTCTCGATGGACACCCCCATTTTTTTGTCCCATGCGGCTAACACGCAGGTAAATATCTTCTCGTAAGAGGGGTTGATCTGTCCGAAAGCGCGGCGGAATTCGGCGAAGAGGGCTTTGGGCGAAACGTTGCCAGCCAACACGAAATCGGCGTCGGCGGGGACTGCTGCCAGGTCGGCGTCGGTCAACGGCGCGCCGGCAAAGGGCATAAGCAGGCCCTGGTGTGGCACCGGCGTGAACAGCCGCGTTTTGGAATACATGCCCTTGTCCACAATCCGCACCGTTCCCGCCAGTGCGGAAATCTTGCTCACGCCGAGGATTTTTAGCATGGTGGCGGCGGAAACGACGGTATCCAGAGCATTGGCAGCCTTTGGGGCTTCGGTATCCGCGGGGGCGGCAGGTTGCAGGCGTTTTTTCAGGGCGGCGACATCCACATAGTAAGCCACCTGCTGGTTTTCGCCGCCGACTTCCTTCATGCACCCGACGAATTTTTTATTGCCCGCCAGGCTCTTGGCGGCGGTGGCCTGGATGACGGTCTTGGCCAGACCCTGTTTCGTACTGAACGAAACGAAAAACAGGTTGCTCTTGCCGATAAAACCATACGCCAGTTCCATACCCTTTTTCGGGAGCGAGAACAGCGTATATGTCGTATTGCCCAGCGTTATCATGTTATCCGGCAGCGCGTCTTTGGGAGCTGTCGGCAGGATGGCGTCAAGATTCTTCTGGAAGACAGCCTTGTCTTTGCCAAGATCGATCAGCAAGACAGCCGACAGCATCTTGTCTTCCATGGAAAGCTCCGTTACCGCCAAGGCGACGCGATGCTGTACGGCGATGGTGATGTTATCCATTATGGGTTTGGCTTTTTTGGCTGCTTCGGGGCCTGCCTTGGCAAAACTTTTTTGAAAGAATATTTTCAGCGAGTTGATCAGCTTTTGCGTGCCCGGGTCGTTTATCGCCTGCCCGCACATCGAACCGTCGAAGGGCAGGCTGCGGCCGGACCATTCCAGGTACACCAGCGTATCGGTTGGGAGACGTGTCTCAAGTTCCGCCGCCGCCGGAGCCGAAATCAATAGTAGCGAGGCCAGGCAAATCCAGATGGTAATGTGTCGTTTCATGGCTGTCTCCTTTGTCTGATAATTGTATGATGCCAACAAAAACCTTTATTACGCGAATAATACCAACAACAGCAGCCAAAACCACGAATAAAATCAACTTGACCAGGAAAATAGCAACCAGTACAGAAGCACCAATGGAGATACATATGAATTTTCGCATTTCCCTGTTTTGCCTCAGTCTTACCTGGATGGCGGGCTGCCAGAGTCACCCCCCGCTGCCGACGGGTCAGCCGCTTACCGTCGCGATACAGCAAAACGCCTGGGACAACAAAGGCCGCGACGGCCAGGAGTTGGTTTCGACCCATTACCGCATCTATACCACGGTCCGCAAGCAGCGGCTGTTGGACGTGCTGCCGGGGTTCCTCGAAGCCGCCTGGGCGAATTACGCCGACTTCACCGGCCTGCAAGTAACCCGCCACGAGCAGATGCCGGTTTACATGTTCGCCAGCCGCGCCCAATGGGTGGAATTTACCGACGGATTGTTCGGAAAAAACGCCCCGCCGTCGATGCATATTGAAAGCGGCGGATACACTTATCAGGGCGTAACGGTCTGCTGGGATATCGGCGGGCTGGCGACGTTTACGGTTGCCGCCCACGAGGGCCTGCACCAGTTCCTCTACTATGCCCTGCGGGACAGGCTACCGCGATGGGCCGACGAGGGCCTGGCGACCACAGCCGAAGGATTCGTCCTGACGCAGATTCGCGTACGCTTTACGCCCGGCAAGAACATCACGCGAATTGTGGATCTGCGGCAGATTATCCTGAACGACAAATGGATGAGCATGAAAGAACTCCTGACGACCCACACGCTTAAAGCCCTCGGCGGCGGGCGCATCAAGGGCCTGGGATATTACGGCCAGCTCTACGCACTGATGCTGTTCCTGCGGACGGATGAAATCTATCGCCCGCGATGGCAGGCAATGCTCGCCGACGCCGTCGACGGGCGGCTCAAGGAAAAACGCGACCCCGTCAAACAGTTCAAACTCTACATAGCCAAAGACCTGGACGCGTTCGAGGCGAAATATCGCACCTTCGCCGCCAAACTGGCCCAACTGCCGACAGGACCAACTAAAGGGAAGTGATGCCCATTTTCGGGGCGATCCATTTGCGGATGTAGTTCTGCGCGGGTGCGGTGAAGTGGCCGCCCAAATTCCCGGCTGGGAGCATTGCCGGCGTCCATCGCAAATTGATGACCTTGGGGCAATCCGCCCCACGGTAACCCACCGAGCCAACCGAAAAGCTGTGCATGCGGTCGCCCGTGCCGAACAACAGCGTGCCCAACCCCAGGATGACGGCATCAAAACAACTCGACGAAACCACGATGCTGCCCTTGACACGTTCCGCCGCAACGTTCAGGTCTCGCTTCGGGCTGACCGCAGCCGCCAGCAACGCCAGCGAATCGACGGCGATACCCGCCGGCAACATTTCGATAGCTCTCGTGGCGACATACCCGCCGCAGGAATAGCCTATCACGTGAATCGGCATGTCGGGATGCTCACGCCGTTTTTGTGTGATGAATTCGGCGAGTTGTTCGGCCTGGTGCTGTAGTTTGCCGCCGGCCATGATTGCCGGAAGTACCAACCAGCCACGCCACGCTGCATGCCACCGCCAATAGCGGAATTCGCCGGAAAATCCAGCCTGCCGCAACCCGGCGGCGCAAGACTTCATGCCCCAACGAACACCCAGCCATCGAATTGACTCGACAAAAAGCACCACCCCCCCGGCAGCGTCGGCGTCATCATCGGCGGGCGGTACGGATTGCCCCCAGGGGGCTTGCTTGCAAGCCGTGTTGTTTTCGTTACCGCACGCAGTTGCAGCCACAGGCTGCAAACCTGTGTCGCTCTGCCTACACACTGGATCTACCCGGCGAATTGTTCTTCCAGGGCGGCAAGGGATTTTCGGTGGGCCAGGCGGGCTACCGAGCCCATGCGGTCGACCAGCAGTTGGCCGTCCAGGTGGTCAAGCTCATGCTGGCAGATACGGGCGTGCAGGTCTTCGGCGGTGTGCTGGAAGACCTGGCCGTCCAGGCCAATCGCTTCGATGACAACCTTCTGGCGGCGCTTGATCTTGCAGAAGATGCCGGGGAAGCTGAGACAACCTTCTTCGTCGCTGGCGGAACCTTCGCCGGAAAGGATTCTCGGGTTGATGTACACGTGGAGGTCGTCGGGGTCGAAATTCGGCGATGCCAGGAACAGGCGAACCGTAACGCCCACCTGCGACGCAGCCAGCCCCACGCCGCGATTGGCAAACATCAATTCGCTCATCCGCCCGACAAGCATAAGGAGATCCCTGTCCACCGCCTCGATTGGCGTACACATTTCGCGCAGCCTGGGGTCGGGATACTTGATGATCGAAAGGGCGGCCAAGTCAGCCGCGGCGATTTTCTCTACAGCAGTCATATCCATATCATAAAAGGGGTTATGGTGCGAATCAAGGAAACCTCAAGGTATAGCGCCAATCAATTTTCCTTGGGGTTGCCGGCTTTGTCCTTGTTCAGGGAAATGTTCAGCGGCGTGGCCATGGCGATTGACCGCGGGAACTCGACATTCGGGATGGCCGGGTTGTTTACCGATTTGCAGGCGGGGCAGAAGCCCTGGCCGGGATAATCCACTTCCAGGTCTTCGTATTTCTCCCGGCATTTAACGCAATTGTACTTCGCGCTGACGCCAAAATCGTCGGAAACAACCACTGCCCGGGCAGCCGGCACACGCTCTCTGGCAGGTTCGGCGATGTACCGAACACCCGGCTTGTATTCCGGGTCGCCCAGGCCCAGCGGATGGGGAATCCGCAGACGCAGGCGGCACCGTGGGCAGCAACCTTTGCCGCCGGAAAACTTTCGCGGCACATTAAGGAGCAAACCACAAGTTGGACAGTAAAATTTTATCGACGCTTCCATCATTGAATAGTTCATACACGCTCACCTATACAAATAACATTCCCAGAGTCCCCACCCAAGAGAGTCCACCCGATACGGCTTTGAGGTATATCCTGTCCCGTATATCTCTTATTTCCAACAAACGTAACCACTAGAATAGTATGTCTTATTTTTCGCAAAATAGCAAGAAAATACGGCCCAAAAAAATCGCTACGCCGGTTGCAATACTCCCGCCATTGAGCCGTCGGCCATGAAATATAACCATAAAAAAAGCCTCCACTCACGTGCCGGAAGGCCGATTGGAAAGAACCCAGAGTTAAGGTGGGTAGCCGTCAGAAACCGGAGTCTCTCGAACTTGGCTTCCCAAACAATGGGGTATCGGTTCTTTTCAAAAGGGCCTTGTTGTCGAACACAGCAGAGGCCTTACAATATGTATTGTACAACCTACCTATCGGAGTGCAAAGAACAAATCTTGAAGACATTCTTCACAATATATGCAAGTGCTTTGCAGGCAGGGAGAAAGACGAATTTTTTTCGCTCTTTTTTTACCCGCGCAGAGTTACTTCGAATTCTTTTTGCAGGCCTTCCATCAGCGATTGTACCTCTTCGTCCACGCGAGCGTTCTGTAACGTGCCCTCGGCCCAGCGATATTCCATCGCTATCGTAACGGACTTTTTGCCCTTCGGAATGGGTTTGCCGCGATAGGTGGTTACGTATTCTTCCGAGGCGCGGAGAGGCTGATCTATCGCCTGAATTGCGTTGCTGAGTTTTTCCCAGGTGACGGCTTCGTCGAGGATCAGCGACAGGTCGCGGCGGATCGGCGGGAATTTCGCCAGCGGCTGGGTCGTGCGTGTGAGATTGGCGAGGGCTTCCAGGGCGTCGAACCGCAAAACCGCAGCGGCGATGGACTTCTCCAGTCCATAGTATCGCTGAATATCCGGGGATATCCGCCCCATTGCCCCGACGGGCTGGCCGTCCAGTAATATCTCCGCCGAGACGTCTTCGGCAAAACCGCGGCAGGCCTTGGGCAGAACGGTTATTTTCGCTTCGGGGGCGATTCGCCCGACCGCCGCCTCCATCGCCCCGCGCGTGTCGCGGAGGTCGTCGGTGCTTACCATCGCCAGCTCGACAAACTCCGCCGGCAGTGAACTGTCGGTGGATTCGCCCGGTGGGAAGACCGCCGCCAATTCGAAGAAGCCCAGATCGTCATTACCGAGGGCCTGGTTATTTTTGCATGCCTTCAGCAGCGACGGCAGCAGGCTCGGCCGAAGCGCGTTGTTGGTTTTCCGCACGTTGGCGTCCACCCGCAGCGGATTGTCCACGCCGAACAATACAGCCTCCTCGGCGTCGATGAAACTGAAGGTTATCGCCTCGCTGAACCCAGCCGCCCGGAGCGTGGATATCACCTCGCGGCGGATGCGTTCGGTCTGGCCCATCGGCATAATTGGATGGCTGACCTTGCCGCCGGTGGGAATGTTGTCGTACTCGACCAGGCGGGCGACTTCCTCGATGAGGTCCACCTCACGCGTCAAGTCCGCACGGAACGGCGGAATGGTGCATGTTATTTTGCCGTCCTGGAGTTTCGGCCCAAGCCCAAGGGCTGCCAGGATTTCCACCTGCCGCTCGGGCGGCGTGGTAATGCCCAGCAGCTTGTCGGTTCGCTCCGGTCGAAGCGTAACGACCGGCGATTCGAACGGCTCAGCCCATACGTCCACAAGCCCGTCAGCAAGCTCGCCGCCGGCAAGTTCGCAGATTAGCTGACATGCCCGCAGGGAGGCTTCGTCGATGGCGAGAGGGTCTACGCCTCGCTCGAAGCGGAAGTTGCTGTCGCTCATCAGCCCAAGCGCCCGGCTGGTGTGGCGGGTGTTCAGCGGGTCGAACTGGGCTGACTCTATCAGCACGGTGGTGGTAGCCTGGCCGACTTCGGTGTCCAGCCCGCCCATAACGCCGGCGATGGCGATGGGTTTGTTCGCGTCGGCGATGACGAGCATGTCTTCAGTCAGTTCGCAGGTGGTTTCGTCGATGCTCAGCAGCTTTTCGCCTTTGCTCGCCCGGCGGACGACGATGCGGTTTTCGTCGAGTTTGTCGTAGTCGAATGCGTGCAGCGGCTGGGAGTATTCCATCAGCACGAAATTGGTGATGTCCACTACATTGTTGACGCTTCGCAGGCCGACGGCTTGGAGGTGATCGACCAGCCATTGCGGGCTGGGGGCGACTTTGACGTTGCGTATGACGCGGGCGGTGTATCGCGGGCACAGGTCGGGGGCCTGGACGTCCACGGCTGTGAAATCGGCGGCAGGTTGTCCGGCGGCGGATACTTCTTTGCCGAGTACCTCAGGCCGGCGGAGTGTCTTGCCGGTAGCGGCGGCTAATTCCCTGGCAACGCCGATATGCCCAAGGCAGTCAGGCCGATTGGACGTAACCTCCAGATCGAAAACGATGTCCGAATCCGTATGGGTTATGCCCTCGCAATTCAGCCCGATGCGGGTAAACAATTCGCCCAACTCCGCCGCCGGCAAAGTTACGTCCACATAATCAGTCAGCCAATTCAATGATATATTCATGATTGCACCTTAATCGTACCTATATATAGCCTGTCCAGGCAGGCTCTGATTCAAAGCACCCCATGGTAGCGAGATTCGCGTATCTGTCAAATTTACATTTATCTGGGAGACCTGTAGAGTGGGTGCTCCCGCCCACGCGTTGGGTGGCATGGCGACACCGAAGGGGTCGCCATGATTGGCCCAGAAAAAAATGTCGGGTGGCATAGTCAGCGACGCAGCCGATGGCCATGAAAGATAGATACACGACGGCGGATGGATGTTTGGGTGGCATGGTCCCTTGGGGACCATGTGTTTTTCGTCCCGCGTGGGCGGGAGTACCTATCCTACGATACAGGGCCAAACCTGTATCGCACGTTTTCGCGGCGGCCTGGGAAGGCCACCGCGCTAGGTTTGAAGAATGTCGTAGAAATTGTAAATCGATCTTTTCCCCAGGGGACCACCCGATATCGTGGGAATTTGCGTGGTGGCCTTCCCAGGCCACCACGGCACAGGTTGCAAACCTGTGCCACCTGCGCCATAACGAATTTCCGCGCGACTGCCCCGTTTGAATTTTCTTCTGGCGCTTGGCATGGGGGGTGATTTGGCTATAATACTTGACTTGTTTTTCCCCGGGAATGTCCGGGGATTGTATCGAGGAGAATACATGAGTGTTGATTTAGCACAAGTCGAAACGATTATTCACAAGCACGGCCGGGAGCGGGGCGGGCTGATTCCGCTGCTGCAAGACGTGCAGGCCGCTTACGGGTACGTCCCGAGCGAATCCATCGGCCTTATCGCCAGGGAGTTGTCCGTCTTTCCCGTGGAAATTTTCGGGATACTGACGTTTTACTCGCAATTTTACCTCTCGCCGCGCGGCAAGCATATCGTACGCGTCTGCCAGGGCACTGCCTGCCACGTGATGGGCGGCAAGGAGATTCTCGATTACTTCTCCAGCCGGCTCGGCATTGCCGACGGCGAAACCACCGACGACGGGCTGTTCAGCTTGGAGCGAGTGGCCTGCCTGGGCTGTTGCGGCATGGCTCCGGTGGTGGCGGTGGGCGACGAATTCTACGGCGGAGTAACCGTTCAGGATGCCGATAAGCTTATCGCGAAATATCGGGCTGGGGAGGGTAAGTAATGGCTGACAAAAAGATAAGAATCTGCGTGGGCACTTCCGGCGTCGCTGCCGGTGCGGAAAAAGTCGCGGAGAATTTCCACAGCGAACTCGTCGCCCGCGGGCTGTTGGACGAATACAAGATCGTCAGAACCGGCGACCGCGGCCTGTTCCGCGACGTGCTGGTGGACATCATCACGCCGGAGCTGGGCGATATCACCTACGAATACGTTACGCCGGACGACGTAGCGGCGATTGTCGAATCGCACGTTGTCGGAGGTCAGCCTTACGCCAAGCGGCAGGCTGGGGAAGATTACGAGAAGTTCTTTGCCGACCAGGTGCGGATCGTGCTGGCTAATTGCGGCGAGATCGACCCGGAAGACATCGACGATTATATTACGCATGACGGCTACGATGCTTTGAAAAAAGTTACGGCTATGTCGCCCGACGCGGTGATTGACGAGGTCAAAACCTCCGGCCTTCGCGGCAGGGGCGGCGGCGGATTCAATACCGGGCTGAAGTGGCAGTTTGCCGCCAAGGCTACCGGCGACGCGAAATACGTGGTCTGCAACGCCGACGAGGGCGACCCCGGCGCGTTCATGGATCGCAGCGTACTCGAGGGCGACCCGCACGCGGTTATCGAGGGCATGTTGATTGCCGGTTATGCTATTGGCGCACATATGGGATATGTTTACTGCCGGGCGGAGTATCCCCTGGCGATAAAGCGGTTGATAAAGGCTATCTCCCAGGCGGAGGAGGCAGGCCTGCTGGGCGAGAACATTCTCGGCAGTGGTTTTAACTTTACGCTGAAGATCAAGGAAGGGGCAGGCGCGTTTGTCTGCGGCGAGGAGACCGCGTTGATCGCCTCGATTGAAGGCCATCGCGGCAACCCCGTGTCCAAGCCGCCGTTCCCCGCAAACGAAGGACTCTGGGGCAAGCCGACGCTTATCAACAACGTCGAGACGTTCGCCAACATCGCGCCGATTATCCGCAAGGGCGGCGACTGGTTCGCGTCTATCGGCACGGAGACGTCCAAGGGCACGAAGGTGTTCGCGTTGGCTGGCAAGGTGAAAAATACCGGCCTGGTCGAGGTGCCGATGGGCATGACCATTCGCGAGCTGTTGTTCGGCCCGGGCGGCGGGATGATCCACAAGCGGGTGGGCTTCAAGGGCGTGCAGTTGGGCGGGCCTAGCGGCGGCTGTCTGCCGGAGAGCTTGCTGGATACGCCGGTGGATTACGAATCGATTACGCAGACCGGGGCGATTATGGGTTCCGGCGGTATGGTGGTTATGGATCAGACGTCCTGCATGGTCGATATCGCGAAATTCTTCATCAATTTCACCGTCGCCGAATCGTGCGGCAAGTGCGTCCCGTGTCGCGTGGGATTGAAGCGGATGCTCGAAGTGCTCGAGGACATCACCGACGGCAAGGGCACGGCGGAGCATATCGCGTTTCTCAAGGAGATGGGCACGACGATTACCAGCACGGCAATGTGCGGCCTGGGCAATACCGCCCCCAACCCCGTGCTGACCACGATGCGATACTTCGAGGACGAATACGTCGAACACGTCGAGCAGAAAAACTGCCGCGCCCACGCGTGCCTGGAACTGATCGACTTCGAGGTGGTCGAAGACAAGTGCGTAAAGTGCGGCCTGTGCTTCAAGGCCTGCCCGGCTGGGGCGATCCAGTGGGAAGCGAAACAAGTCGCCAGAATCGACAAGGAAAAGTGCATCAAATGCAAAGCCTGCATCACGGCCTGCCAGTTCATGGCGATT
>JAIORC010000224.1 GCA_021108335.1 Phycisphaerae bacterium | reverse complement strand
TGCTGCCATCCGCTCCCCGTGTGATAAGTCCATAAATGCCCATCGCCGTCCAGCTTCATGTTGATCTGCTCGTTACCAGTATCATGCGCAACGGTAAAGTTCAGCGATCGCGTGGTATCTGCACCCGAATCTTCAGCGGCAAACACAAAGTCCAATTGCCACTGGAGCGGTACACTACTGACGCCTTGGGATAATACGTCGCCGCTGTTTGTGCCTTGCTCCAGATAGGCAGCTTGTGTGCCTGTCGCGTCCAGACCGGTGGCGGTAAGTCCACGGTGGACAATGGCTGTGGTGTTGCCGTTCGTCCAGCTCGAGTCGAAGGGGGTCGCCTCGAAATCGCCATTGGTCAGATAGTCCGCACCGGCTGGAACGGCAAAACTCACCAATACTGCCAACATCGCTAATGTAATTAATTTTTTCATCTTACTACCTCATTTTCCGGCTAAGGGGGCCTCTTTTAACCTGTCCTCTTTGGAGACCATCTCCAAAAACTCACTTCTTGCCCCGTCCGTTGCGGGGCCTTGCCTGTTCAACGGCTTAACATCGATTTCTTCTACTCCTTTCCTTTCATCCATTTCTATTCATATTTCAACGGCCAGTCAGTTGTTGACGTAAACGAATTGATTTTATTGTAACCCTGATTTCCACTTGCGCCTATGATGATATTGCACCACGATAACACTATTGTAATCTTTTCGGCGAGAGTAGTAATAATGGAAACAGAGACGAATGGCACTGCCTTAAAACCTCAATCGCAAGGGATGACTCTCGATTGATTTTGGTCATTCCCTATTTTTTGTGCAGCCGGTATTGGCCGGGAGATATGCCACAGTGCTTTTTGAAAGCCTTGATGAAGTACGAGGTGTATTTATAACCACATTGCTTCGCCGTTTCGTCTACGGTTGAACCCGGTTCCGATAACAGCTTTGCGGCAAAACGCATTCGAATGTCGGCGAGATAATCCTGAAAGCTGGTGCCGGCGTAATTCCGGAAAAGTTTGCTTATGTAGTTTGGATGAAGCTGGAACTCCTCCGCCAGTTCAGCTCGGCTGATGTTTTCGGTTGCATGTTCGCCCAGATAATGCACAAGAGCTGTCCATGTGTGCCTGGATTTGCTTTCCGAGGAAGTTGCAGCATTCTTCACGTCAATCAAAACCAATTTCAGCAATGCTTCAACGGTATTTTCAGCAGCCGACCTGAGTTCGGAAGCTTTTTCCATCAATTCAAGAGAGTGGACAAGGTGGCTTCCTGCCTGGTTGATCGGTTTGTTGGTATGGTAGAAAACATCCGGGACAATTCGTGGCTCATTGTTCTTCTGATCTATGTACAGCATCCTGAGATAATCATTGTGAAAAACGGCTGAAATAACTTCAGTATCCAGATGCCACCTGCCACTGGTACAACTGAATGGGGGGCAAAAAAGAACCTGCCCCGGTTTCATGATTATCTTGCGCAGCCGGGACTCAATAGCTGTTTCAATCCATTTCCGCCCACTCAGTGGAATTATGAGTCGCGGAACGGGAAGTATCTGGCGTAGTTTCTCTGGTCGGGGACTGAATCCGGCAAAAATGACTTCTTGGATTCTAATCTCTTTTCGCATTCGCTCAAGAACAGCGATCATTTTGTCTCTGCTGATTTCCATACAGGCCAGCCAAAGTACCGAAAAAAAGGTTACACTAGTATCATTAGCTCACGGTTTCATTATATACACAAGGCCCCATAAAGTCCACATATAGCGCCATATATGGATAGTGTCAAGTATTGTGTGTGAGTTTAATTTCGTGCTATCGAAGCAATTGTCCGAAAACGGCCCTTTCTACACCCGGGGTAGTGGCTGGCAAAGGTTCAAGAGGAAAACCGAACAGGTTTGCCACCAGGTCTCTCGCGGAAAATGCGAGCCTTATTTGGTTGCTTTTCGGGCCTGCCTGTCAAACAGCTCGGAAAGACCCGCCGCAATATCCGTTCCACAACCAACTGAAACGTTAGTAAAATTCTATATCCCGCCTGGGATATTTCTGATACCTTGTCCCTTTCGCTTACTCTACATTTTTGAAATGTGGTGAGTGACAGGTGTAAGTAAATCGCTATGTGGTTAATTGTCGCGGGCAAAAGCCCCGGCGTATTGAAGTGTCTCGACCTGGACGAAGATGCTCCTTTGTCGGCTGAACTGAGCGAGGGAACTGTCGGCTACGACTATTTCAAAAATAGCTGACGGTATACACGGTTGCGTAAGGCTGGTTGGCATTGTCGTTTTTGATTTGGCGGTTTGATGAAGAATGATGTGGACATTGCGGCTTTGGGTGTTGTCTGGCTGGGCAGGGTACTGATTGCCGGCGTGGTGATTGCCGGTGTTTTGCTGTGGCGGCCTGGCTATCAGGCGTGGGGGTTGATTACAACGGGCCTGTTGCTGGCATGGATGCTGTGGATGGCGGGCGGGATTATCTGGCGGCAGAACCGCCTGCCGGGACACCCCATCCATATCGTGCTGCTGGGTATGGGCTTGATTTTCGGAGGCCATCTCCTGTTCGACCAGTACATTTCCAGCCAGCCGTCGGGGTTAAAGGGAAGTGTCAACGTTTCCATGCTTTTTCACGCGGGGCTGTTGGCCTTGGGAATAATGCTGGTACAAAGCTTTTTCTGGGCCTCCGGCGAAAAGACATTCCGCCGAAGCGACAACGTGTTTTTGAGTATCGTTGGTTTGACGATAACGCTTGGCGCGGGAACTGTGGTTGTTATGGGCAATGCCGGTCCTGCCTTCGGGGCACTGTGGCTGGTGAGTCTCTGCGGGGTTTGCGTCTGGCTGACGCCTCTGCTTCACTCACGCCAAGCGAAGCATGTGCCAAGTACTATCGATAAAGGACTGATTATTCTGCGGTTATTGGTGGCTGTGGTTGTGGCTATTGTCTTAGCAATTATATCCGGTGGAGCAGGGTTTCTTTGGCTGGCGATTGGGGCGGTGGTCTTGATGGCAGTGGTATATATTTCTTGCCGCTGGAGCAAGCTTTGGCTGGTTTGGGGTGTGGGTGTTGTTGCCTTGGGGCTTTATTTGATCACAAGCGGCGTGCTGCCTGGCTTCCGGGGTGTCCTGGGCTTAGGCGAAAGGAGCTTTGCGTTTGTTTCGGGACGGGACAGCGGCTTGGCTATACTGGGGGCGACAACGGGTCTTGGTGGTGTGTTATTTTTTACCGGCGGCATAATCGGCTTGGCGATCTGGGCTATGATCCGTACCCATAAAAGCTCGCCTGATCAATTGGGTCGGGCGGCGGTTTGGGTTTTGGCGGCTTTGCTGAGCGCGGCTGCGTTGCTGGGGCCCGGTGGATACGTAACATCCGCGACGGCTATTGCTTTTATCTTCACGTGGGGGCTGCTGCCGAGAATGACCAACATGCCGTCGAAATTCAGGCCCGGCTGGATAATACTCATCGCGATAGTGGCCATTATGGTAATCATAAATATTTCCGAGAGGACAGGCATGGTTGGCTGGATGGCGACTTCCCACCATATGAATGATAAAGCAATCCACCGTGCTGCCGGTTTCATCCTGGGCGTGGTTCTGGCTTGGTGGCTGGGGTCGCGTCGTTGGTGGGCGGGGCTTTTAGGATTGCTGCTTGCCGTCATTGCCGGCGGGATGGGAGAATTCGTTCAAAAACTCTTTTCCAATCGGGGTGTTGAGTTGGCAGACTGGAAAATGCACTGCTGTGGAGTCGGGGCGGCTGCGATTTTATATCTTTTACTGGTTGGGTATCGTTATTTACAACATCGGCTGCCGAAGATGATGTCATTACGCCGAAAAACCAGGCAACTTTATCTGCCGGTCAGCCTGAGTTTGGCTTTGTGTGTTCTAATCGTTGTTCCTGCCATAATCTGGTCGTTTAGAGTATCCGTCTTCATGGCAAATCGTTGGCAACAACCGCTGCCACGTTTTGTGGTCGCAGATGCGGTTGCATCAACGCAAAAATCTCCTTTTTTTATACCAGGGACAACCAATGTGAAATATTCGGGTTGGGTACCCACACTTTTTTCTGTTTCATCAGTTACACATCGACCTGAACCAGCTCTCCCCGGCCATAAGAGGGGATATGTACGAGTATGCCCAAAAGTATCGTATCTCATAGCGGGATTGAACCAAATACAGGTAAACGGAATACCATTTGGACCTTTCTGCCTCTCGGACTCACAGGACGTACTGGTAGCGGGAGTATCCACTGGCGATAACATCTACTGTCTGGATACGCGGGATGTGGAAAAGTGGCTGAAGGAAAAACCAGTGAAATTTCGCAGCCTGATAGAAAAATTGCGGCAAAAAGGTACGGTTGCGTTCATTCTTCCAGGTACTGTAGCGGAATACGAACCATATCGTGGAAAATTTCAGTCGTTGTTTCCCGCTATTCCCAACGTATGCGACGTAACCTTCTATGCCGGCGAGATACGAACCTTTTATTGCCTCAAGACATCAATTCTGATCGGCAACCCCAAACCAACCGTTTTCCTGATAACAACTCGTCAGGCATCCGCACTAACCGCGCGACGATACCTGGGTAAAACGTTGATCGTGTATTTGATCGGAAATCAAACTGGCAAATCCAGCCAATACAAATGGCTGAAACACTACAAAACGCTTTGGGGCTGTCCGATTTTCATGGAATCCACCAGGCGGTAACAACATTTGATCTCGCTGCACAAAATACGATTGCCTTGGCAGCATACCTAAAACTCGCTTGATTCCAGTCAGATTGCCTGCTAAAATTCGCTGAAGATCACCACGGTTTCAGCTCAATTATACTTACGGAGTTGAAACCGCAAATAGTGGAAAAGAATAGAGGAAAACAGAGGAGTTGAGGGGCGAAAAAATATTAGATATTCAACACCAAGAGCCGATTGGTCTGACTGGGACCTTGGCGTTTTCAGGAGATGAACCATGCGAATCATGATAGCGGGAGCGGGATATGTTGGGTTGGTTGCCGGGGCGTGTTATGCGTCCACGGGTAACCATGTCGTGATGGCGGATAAGGATGAAGACCGCATTGCGATGTTGCGAGATGGCGGAGTGCCGATCTATGAACCGGGACTGGCGGAGTTGTTGGCAGAGGGTATCCAAACGAAGCGGATTTCGTTCACAACCGATCTGGCCGCCGCTTGCCAGGACGCCGAAATTATCGCTATTGCCGTCGGAACGCCGTCGAAGCCCGACGGTTCAGCCGACCTGTCCTACGTCGATGCCGTCGCCGAAACCATCGGCAAGAACATCACGGACTATTGTGTCGTCGTTACCAAAAGCACTGTTCCGGTCGGTACATGCCAGCGTGTCGAACAAATCATACGCAAGCAAACCGACGTACCGTTCGACTATGTCAGTAATCCGGAGTTTTTGAAGGAGGGATCGGCTGTGGACGACTTCCTTCGCCCCGAACGGGTGATTATCGGTACAGCGAGTGCGCGTGCCCGCAAAATCATGGCTCACCTCTACGCACCGTTTATGCGTCAAGGTCGGCGGATTCTGGATATGACCCCGTTAAGTGCAGAGCTGACGAAATATGCCTGCAACTCGATGCTCGCTACGCGAATCAGTTTTATGAACGAGATTGCCCGCCTGGCCGAGGCCGTCGGGGCCGATGTCCAGCAGGTTCGCGCAGGCATGGGAAGCGACAGCCGAATCGGCAGAGCATTTCTGTTTCCCGGATTGGGTTTCGGCGGATCGTGCTTTCCGAAAGACGTCAAGGCCCTGGTGCATACCGGCCAGACGCATGGCGTGGAGATAGCAGTCGTTGCCGCAGCCGACCGGGTCAACGAAACCCAGCCCAACGTGTTGGTCGAGAAGATCAAAAAGTATTTCGACGGTGATCTGAAAGGTAAGAGGTTCGCCGTTTGGGGCCTGTCGTTCAAACCGAAGACCGACGACATGCGCAAGGCGCCGTCGGCCAGGCTGATTCGCCCGTTGTTGGAGGCTGGGGCAGTCATAGCCGCACACGACCCCAAAGCCCACAAAACCGCCCGGGCAGTCTTCGGCGACAGCATTACGTATCACGAGGATGTGTACGAGCCGCTTGCCGATGCGGACGGCCTGATTATCTGCACCGAGTGGATGGAGTTCCGCTCGCCGGATTTCCGTCTCATAGCCGAAATGCTCCGCCGACAGGTGATTTTTGACGGCCGGAATCTGTACGACCCGGACTACGTCAATGAAGCCGGCATCGATTATCTCTGCATCGGTCGGCCTGACGCGATCATCAGCAAGTAAAGAAGGAACCCCTCTAAAGACGTTTGGCGCATATCCTGGCCGGAAAAGGTACGGCTAATTTGCACCTGCTGTTTGGAGAAACTCGTTTAGAATCGCGACGATTTTTCCCGCACTGTGCCCATCGCCGTAAAGATCGGGTGGCCGGTCTGCGGGCAATCCGTTGGCTTCAAACTCTGCAATGGCACCAAGAATGGCCCGCGTGTCGGCACCAACAATACGATTACAGCCGGCGTCAACCAATTCTACCCATTCTGTTTCATCACGCAGAGTTACGCAGGGCAAAGAGAACCAATACGCCTCTTTCTGAACACCACCCGAGTCTGTTAAAATCATTCGGCTGGATTTCTCCAGCATCAGCATGTCCAGGTACGGAACAGGCTCGATAGTACGAATATTGCCGCCAATGCGATCCAGCCCAACCCCCAATGTTTTTCGCGTTCGTGGGTGCAAAGGCAGGACTATCGGCATTTCAATTTGAGCGAAAGCGTCAAGAATCCCCGCCAGCCTGCTGGGATCGTCAGTGTTCTCCGCACGATGAATAGTAGAAAGATAGAACGAACCCGGCTCCAACCCCAGCCGATCCAGAATATCACTTGACTGTTCCGCCAGGGAGGTATTGAACAAAACAGAATCATACATCACGTCGCCAACATTATGCACGCCGGATGTTACGCCCTCGGATGCGAGATGGCGAACGGCCGTATTAGTTGGGCATAGCAACAGGCTCGAAATTGAATCAGCCACGATGCGGTTGATCTCTTCCGGCATCTTCCGATTGAAACTGCGAAGGCCCGCCTCGACATGGGCCACGGGAATATGCAGCTTTACCGCTGCCAACGCCCCGGCCAGTGTCGAATTCGTGTCACCATAAATCAGCACACAATCCGGCTGTACGTCCTGGAATACTTGCTCAAGCTCCTCCAGCATGGAGCCGGTCTGCGCGCCGTGCGAGCCCGATCCCACCTCCAGGTTCACGTGAGGGCGAGGGATATTCAACTCGTCGAAGAACACCTTCGACATGTTTTCGTCATAGTGTTGGCCCGTATGCACAATCCTTTCATCAAACTGCTTGCCGCAGGTTTCGTTGAACTTGGCAAAGGCCCGGCTAACCGCAGCGGCCTTGACGAACTGTGGCCTGGCTCCAACAACAGTCACGATTCTTCGTATAGACATTTAATTCCTCGCATTTTACGGGGTTATGTTTGGGACTTTGGTGACAACCAATCCAGCATACTATGCGACCGATGGTGATTATAATCCAGCCGCTATCGATCCACAATATACTTTGCCTCCGCCGGGCACAAAAACAACTCACCACCAAGGCACTTGCCACACAACTTGCCATTGAAGCTCTCGATATAATTGTTCCTTTTGACGGCATGGAGGCAATTATGAACCAGAAATGAAAAATCGAATTCGTTAGTTACTTGCTTGTTCTATCAGGGTAAGTTTATACTAGCGATTTAATTGTCATGTTTGTCTGTAACGGAGAAAAAATGGTTGGTGTTATCAAGAAGCTGATTAAAGAAAGGGCAGAGAAGAGCCTGTTGTTTCGAGTTTTGCTTTTGACGATTCGTTTTGTCAAAAAAGTGCTGTATGGAATCAATGAATTTTGTGGTATCGTCGTTGCCGCGGCAATCTTTGTTGTAATACTTCCCATCCTTTTGTTGTTTCGACATCTCGGCAAACCTGAAGATTGTGTATTTTTTACCGGCCTGGAACACATAATCAAAAAGACGGCGGAACGCGGACAATGGTTTGTCAAGTGGGGGTATTTCGTTCGCTATTTTTCCCGCGAAGCTTCCAATATTGACTCGTCCCAAAATGTAGGCAGTGGGCTGATTCACAGTCCGCTGCTTGTGCCGCTGGATTGTGTTCTTTGGACATATCGTATGCTTGTAGACCGACCACGATATGTGGAGACATACCTGTTCAGTTGCTCATTTCGAACTGTGTTTTATCTTCTGACTTGCCGATGTATGGGCGTGTTCAGTACGATCATTCTTCGAGGTGAAACAAATCCCAAGAGTAATTGGGGTATACGTTCGTGGTATTGGAAATCATGTCTTTTTGTATCCTTACATCTTGCGCAGAAAATTTTTCATCGAGAAGCTGACAATGGCGTAGACATGACGCTTTTTGAGAAAAAGGCCATCTTTGACCACAACTGTACAACGATTCACCCTTTTGAAGATAGGGATTACAATGACACTGTTTTGTTTTTGAATAGTTTCAAACCTTTTCGTCGTGTGGAATTGTTAGCGCAGGCAGTCAAGCATGTTGTGAAAAAAAGGCCCAGTGTCAAGTTCATGTTCGTTGGTGCACGAAATGAAGAAAAGCATCGTTTGGTTTCTGATATTCTTGAGCGTGATGGTGTCCGGGAATTTGCAGAAATCTTTCCGTTTTCTGAAAAACCACGGGATTTCTTTGAGAAATCGTCTATATTTGTTTTGACTGCAAATGCAGGTCTACATTTTGTCAACTATAGTCTAATCGAGGCTATGGAACGTGGCATGGTTCCTGTTCTTAGCGATTGTGAAGATGCAAAGCATTTTGTCGATCACGATATCAATGGCTTACTTGTGGAGCAAAATCCGTTGGCAATCGCAGATGCCATCGTAAAATTGCTCTCTGACAAGGACAAGTTAAAAAAGATGGGACTTAAGTCCAGGCAGAAAATAGTGGATTGCTTCAATAACGAGAAACGTATGCAAAAACTGCTTGGGTTGATCAATGATTTCTATGATGAGACAGATATTGCAAAATAAGTGTAGATAGTTTTTTTGAATAATAAGGAGCAACACTGGATTATGTGGCTTGGGTTTTTACTATTTTGTATGATTTATGCACCGCGAATCGGCACTTTTGGCGATGTGATGACGATTTGGTCGGTAGGCCTGATATTTTATGCGTGGATGGTTGGCCCAATTGAGCCTGCCGGACTGCGCAAGCTGCGTGGTATAGTTCTGATTTGGCTTTCCTGTATGTTTGTTTACAGCATAGCGATTTTTCTACTAAATAGCCCAAGGGAATTATATGTCCCACTTCGAGTTGGGCGCATCGCAGTTCAGTTTTTCGGTTGTTACGCCCTGATGCGACTTTACTATCGAAAGTATTCCGACCAAATGGGAGATAAGCTGCTGCTACATATTTTTTGGTGTGTGGCAGCCAATGCTTTTCTCATGCTCCTAATGTATTTAATAGCTCCTTTCCGGGAATTTATTTGGATGCTTATTGCCCAGGAAAGGGGACGCGCAAAACGAATAGGGGGGCTAACCGGTGCCTTGGATTCGCTTTCTGTAATTCAGGCATTTGGAGTGCTTCTGCTTCCATTCATAGTCCGGCAAATTCGAGGCCGGCGAATTCTCTTAGGAGTATTTGCGGGAATGTTACTTCCTTTTTCTATTGTTGTCAGCGGACGCACAGGAGCCGTGTTGCTTGTTCTAGTCATGATTCCCGTTATGATTTTAAAGTGGAAAGAAACCCCGCGATTGTTTCTTGCTATTATCTTAGTATTACTATTTACAGTGATTATTTTAGCAGTGGCGGAACCGGGCGAAAATGTCAGGAGTAGATGGGACAGTGAAATTGAACGCCTTACAAGGCTGATTACCTCGGAGAAAGAGGGTGGCCACGGCACTTCAGGAGGAGCGACAGCCAAGTTAATAGGCGACTATAAGCACGTGTGGCCTACCTCGACTATGCAAATTCTTTTTGGAAATTCGCGATCAGGGCGTACCGAAACAAACCGTGTCAAGGCCGACGCTGGCTGGGTTGTTGATTGCCATAGCGTTGGTTTTGTGGGAACTATTATGATGTTGTTCTTTTATTATTTGGTTTTACGTAATGCAGTTAAAGGTTTTCGGTTCAATCGTAACTTGGCGGTTTGTTCTATTTTATTTTCAGTTTTGGTTTTGCTAACGCACTGCAAAGTGGTTTTCCTGCTTGCTCGCACAGGTTTCACTATTTCCTGTGTTCTGTTGCTTGGTACGCTATACTCACGCTATATGTCGAACAACGACTCCACAATTCCGTATCCAAATACGAATAGCAATGATCCGTATTACTCCAACCGGTCTACAAATAGCTGGTGCAACAATTATTAGTCTGCATTTTTACTTAAAAAATAAGATGAAGGGTACTTATGAAACTTGTCTATCTCGCCAACGCAACGATTCCGTCTCGAGCGGCGAATACGGTACATATCATGCACATGTGCCAGGCTTTTGCCCAAAATGGACATGACGTTTTGCTGGTCACCCGTGATTCCCGTAGTCAAGATACCCCAGATGCTGACCCATTTGAGTTCTATGGCGTTGAACCGTGCTTTTCGATAGAGAAACTCTCGGTTGCACGTGGTTCGATCGCATTTGGTTGGCGAGCTGCCAAACGAGCTAAAAAAAACAACCCGGATATTGTGTATGGCCGCTTCGTTCCAGCTTGTTTATTCAGTTCACTGATGGGCTTGAATGCGACATGGGAATCACATGCACCCGTGCGAAATTTTTCGGCTATTAATCGGCGCTTATTTGCAACTCTTGTTCTTTCTCGCCTCAAAAAGATTGTGGTTATTTCCGACGCACTAAAACAATACTATGTCCAGGATTGCGGAATTGACGAATCACGGATCCTCGTAGCTCATGACGCGGCTACTCCCGCTGAACCAACTGAACCATTAACATTCAAAAATCCAGGCAATATTCAGGTTGGATATATCGGGCATCTTTATCCCGGTAAAGGGATGGAGCTGATAGCCCAACTGGTTGAAAAGTGTCCGTGGGCATATTTCCATATCATTGGAGGAACTTTACAGGACATTGAATATTGGAAAAAAAAGCTTCAAAAACCGAACAATATTAAGTTTTACGGTTTTTTGCCATATTCCGAGACAATTCAATATCGTCAATCCTTTGATGTGCTACTAGCGCCATACCAGACAAAAGTTTATGGCCATGGGGCAGCTAAGCGCCGCAAAAGTTCTGCGATTTCCATTGGCCAGTGGATGTCTCCACTAAAAATATTTGAGTATATGTCAGCAAAAAAACCCTTCATTGCTTCCGATTTGCCGGTCTTGCGTGAAGTACTTACAGATGGCCAAAATTCTTTACTCTGTCCACCATCGAACGTGGAAAGCTGGAAACTGGCTTTGGAACGCCTGCGAGATGATTCTGAACTGGCGAACAAATTGTCAGAGACCTGCTATCACGATTTTACCACTAAATATACTTGGCAAATCAGGGCCCAAAAAGTTATTAGTGATTCTGGTTCAGAATCACCAAGGCTTTAATATAGGCGGTCCCCTCACAAATCGGCGTGGTTGCGTTGAACGAAGGATGGATATGGTCAAAGTTTTGCCATTACTTAGTAATCCTGCGGTCGGCGGAGTTGAGACGGCTGCGCTGGCCATTACACCGGAATTACGGTAAATGGGGTGCAACTAACGCGATTTACCATTTCTGCCAGACAGTATTTTGGTAACTGCTTTCCGAATAACATCCTTTTTGACGACACCAAAAATTATGAACAGGCCTATTTGAATTGTCGAGTAGAGCAAAGCGTAGACAGCCAATCGCATCCAATTATTTTGGGGTAGAATTTGACCAAATAAAAGTTCCGGCACAAAGACGAAGGAAGCAGCAATGGAAAATGCAAACACTTTGGCAATTTTCTTTATTGGGAGAACCCGAGATATCGGCAATTGGTAGAGCTTGCCGATGCCAATCAGGTTGAATCCGATATTCCACGCATATAGAGTAATAATCGTTCCAATAACCGCTCCTTTGGGGCCACACAGGTGTACAAGCAATAAACTGACAACCAGATTGATTCCTAATCCTACAATTGAACGCACGAGTAGCCAGTGCCCCTTGTGTGCAGCCATAAACAAAACGCCCCATGTGCAAATCTGAGACGGCAACAACAATGTGTATAATCGGAAAATGCCCGCACTTTTTAAATATTTGTCGGAATATACACATGCAATAATTTCCGGTGCCATTGCCAGTGCGAAGCACGTTACCGGGAAAATAATAAACGAACACTTGACGGCCGCGCTTTGCCACAAACGAACGGCGTCGTTACTTTTTCCGTCTTTGTAAAATCGAACCACATCCGGTAACAAAACAGAGGCGACCGATACCGTCACGGCCGCAATCAGCGGAATTCGCGTCGCACCGTTGGTGTAAATCGCAAACTGCTCCGATGAGCATAATGAGGCAACGATTATTCTGTCTAGAGACCGGGCCACCTTTCCAACCATCGTTGCCGCACCAAGCGGAACACTGTATTTGATTTGTTCCCATAAGCCGTCAATTGATGGGTGTCTGATTTTGCCTTCGGTACTTCGAAACATCAGTATGATGCCCGGAAAGAACATAATACCGGCCCCGACGACAGTCGCAGCAACAGCGGCTTCAGGCGTTTGCCAGATAAACACGGCGGCAATGACAAGAACAAGTGCCAGAACACGATTTATTGTAGTAAAAAAAGCGACCTGCTTAACGCGATTCTGTACAACCATACAGGCCGCGAAGGCTGCCATTGGAATCATGAACAACGAGTAGGGAGAAAGAATCAGTAATGTTTTCCCCAGAGCCTCGTTTCCGAAACTTTGGGATAACAACCAATTCCCTCCCAGAATCAAGAATAGACTGAACGCCAATCCCGTGATTCCCAATAACACTAAGTTGTTCAGCAGGATTGTGCGGGAATGCTCTTTCTGAGTTGGCAGAAAATAGTAAAGCGACTGTGGTAACCCCATGACCAGAAATGGGGTAGCAACGGTGAAAACCAGAAGAGTTTGCCGAAATGTCGCATAATCCACGTAGTCGAAACGTCGAGAAAGAACAGCGCCGATGACCAGCCCGGCAACTGTAGCCATGCCCTGGGCAAAAGCCAGAATCGTTGCTTTAAAAGTTCTAGATTGCGACATCAGTTTCTGCGCCTATTTCTACTCATGAATGACTGAAGCGGTCAATATTTCACTAACACGTTTTGCACCAGCCTCAATCCCTCGCAGTACTATCGGCAATTCCGTCGCCAATTCTTTCCGAATTTGATCTCGACATTCCCAGAGATCATCAAATGCTGTGGGTAACTCGGTCAAGTTTTCCCCCAATATATCGACAATCCATCGCTGTTGTTTGAATAAGCGCAAAGCTTCGCGATATTTATGGTGCCACGCAATCGCAAGCACAGGAACACCTGTCGAAAGAGATGCAATAAGCGTGTGATAACGAGCGGCAACAATTGCATCGCATTCCTTTACAATCCCCTTGAACTCTTCAGCCATCAAGTTTCTCGTTTGTATTACTTCGCAGTCAGCATCTGGAACCAAATTGTATATTTCCTGTGCGACGGCACCATCGTCAAATTCGCCATCCGTAAATTCATTCGGTAGAATAAGAACATGTGCGGAATATTTTTTGTTCAGATGATGAATCAAGTCTACCATCATTGAAACATAAACCTCAGGGGAACTGGCTCGGAAATAGCTTTGGTGACTCACTGAGATTCCTATGACAGGTTTTTGTTTTCGTAAAATTGCGATTTCTCGCGATTTTTCAGTTTCCATGACACCAAGAAAGAAAGCCGTGTCCGGGCAAACCATGTATGGTGTAGAAACGCCTATATCTTTTAAGACTTCACCGCTCTCCATATCTCTTGCAATAATTAAATCGCAAAAGTAGTTTAGGTATATCCTGGCCAGCAGTCTGTGGGACCACGCCTCACAGGGTCCAAATGCCGAGGTATACTTCACAACTGGCGTGCCAAACATTTTGGCTAGAAACCAATATCTTCCCCTGGTCAGTCGACCACGAAATGTTTTTTCGAGGGTATCGTTGAAGGCTATTCCCCAAGTGTCGATTAAGATATCAGCATCTTTGATTGCCTGAAAACCATCCTTCATTTGTTTCGGCCCGATCAATCGCCCCAAAAACTTCGCTACGAAAGCACAGGCCAACAGTCGCATTTTGCCTGCCAAGTGCTTGGATGGGATAAATTTCACATTGTAACGACGGGCCAACTCTTCTTCGTCAGCTATCTTTTGTGGTGAACAAACCAGCGTATAATCGGCCTCGGGGATAAACTTCGACAGAACTTTTTGCATACCCGCCTGCAGAGACGGGCCTCCAAGGTTAGCTGACAATGCCGCCCCTGTTATTAAAAATTTTTTCACGGTTTTACTGCCTTTCTTATTCGATTTATTAAATGTTTAATTATCGATAGCGAGTAGCGCCTGGCCGTAGCGAACACTGATATATACCGGCGAAATTTGAGATATTGTACATGTTTGCGAATACATTGTTCAACTTCGCAGGGATCGTGTATTTCAGATAATTGAAGTAACTTATTAAGACGTCGGGTGCAATTACGCAAGGTATGCTCATTCGGCTCAACAACCCATCGACTGTTAATTCCGTACTCAGGTAATTCCCGTCCCTTCGTTTGCCAAATTGCCGACATCGCAGCCCATTCCCGGCAATGCCGGGAATCTATTGTCTGTCCCTGAAAAACCCGATCAACATCCACAGGCTCCAAAACAACACTGTTGGCCTCCGCGCATTCCCGCAAGACCCTGGAGCCGCGTGAAGTACGAACAAGTACCACGCTTAGCCCTTCTTTGTCGCCTCGTAACCCCCAAGGGTCACCTACCACCACATCAGCAAACAAATTTGTCTGGTCAAAGCAAAGTCGGCATCGCAAAGATTCGAACAACGGTTTGCTTTCCAGTCGCCTTTTTTTGGATACAAAAATTTCCCTGCCATCTTTGGTGCATATCGCAACATCACCGGGCCAACCATGCTCACCTTTTTTGCGATAATAAAATGATGCCACCTCATCCGACGTAACGCCCGCACAGGAAAGCAAGTAGTCGATCATTCGGTAGGAAAGCGTGCCGGCACACATCAAGCCGACAACAAAAGGGGACTCTTTTCTCGCACAGTCAAATCGAGCCTGAACATTTCGAAGCCCATGCACATGGCAACCAAGTCCTACCATAGCGAGTCTGGAATCAAACGCGTCATTGGGCAAATTAAGTGAAGCCATCAGCGGAACAGGACAATATTTCGAGGTTCTTGCTTCCCACACCTCCTCACTTGTAACAGCCTTGAAAACTTCAGGGCGAAGAGGATTTTGTTTTGACATGCGACAGGTTACAACCGAATCAACAGCATGACTTTCCAATAGATGACACAGGATTGCAGTTACAGCCCCTCCGCTCTGTGCCCCTCGCAAAAGTTCCTTATCAGTCGCTTTAACCAGAAACGCTTCGGTAGGCTGACCTTTGAACGGATTTATGTGCTCCGAAATAAGGGCCGGATTTAACCCTCGACCAGGACATACATCAAAACACAAACCACAAGCAACACATTTATCTTCCTGGAGTTCCGCACAAAGAAACCCCAATGGAGTTTCCTTCATCTCGATGGCATTAAATTTGCAAATCGATACACATGTACCGCAACCGTGGCATAATCCGCTATGCACTACACCTGTGATATTTTTTTTATCGTCCATAGAATCATACTAACTAACTTTTCAGACAGAGCCCGGCATTTTGGCAAGCACCCGCGGAATTCTACCATGATGGCGTTACTGTGGTTGACATTATACGCAATTATTTACACCACTGCGAGATTCTTCCAACAAGCTCCCGAACAGCTTGAGATACTCTTCGGCAATACTATCTATATCAAAATTTTCCCGGATTCGCTGAATTGCCGACTCTCCCATTGCTTTGCATCTGTCCGGTTCGTCAGCTAATTCCAGAATCCGCCCAGCCATCGCCTCGACGTCGCCATATTCGACGAGATATCCATCAATACCATTACGCAACACCTCGCCGGTGCCATCCACATTCGTCGCCACTGCCGGAAGCCCCATCGCCATCGCTTCCATCAATGCCCGCGGCATTCCTTCCGATTCTGACGGAAGGATAAACAGGTTACTGGCAGCCAGGTAAGGACGAACATCAAGCACTTGCCCCGGAATTACAACCCGATGAGCCAATCCCGCCTCGCTTAGCCGTTGACTATACCCCGCCAATTCTCCCTGATCCTTTCCGAGCCAGAGAAACCATATCGGTTGATCCAACATGGCTTGGGCATTTGCAATCATTGAGTCGATCAAAAATGAGTGTCCCTTGATCGAACGAAAATTGGCCACTGTGGTGCAAACCACGGCGTTATCCGGAATGCCTAACTCCTGTCGTGAAATCGGTTTGGTTTGCTTGCGAGCAAAACGAACCAAGTCAATCCCGTTTGGAATGCACAACGTTCGATTCGGTGGATAGTGTTCTCGCCGCAGAAAGATATCCTGCACAGCCTGGCTGCAGGCGACATGACAATCAAAACGTCTTACCGTCCAACGGTCCATTAGTATATGCCATATCTTCCGCCATGGATCGGCCCCTCGCAACATCGTCAATACCCGGGTTTGACGGGGCAGCCGACCGCGAAACAGCCGCATCATCAATTGCAGCCGAAGCCCGTAAACCAGCGCAATATCCGGTGGATTCTCTCGAAAGAAACGAAACACCCGTCCCAACCGACGGAAATTAATCCGTCGATGACCACAGGGAATCGACATGTATTCCACCCCCGCCGATTCAAATATCTGACGAATTCCGGCTATATCTTCCCAGAGATTCACCACCCGAACACAATGGCCCGCACGCTGCCAAGACCTGGTTACATTCAACGCAAACGTCTCCGCACCGCCAACATTCGGATTGCTTAACAAATGAACAATATGCATTGGTTTCAATATTTTGCGCCCTCACATCAGATTTTCACTACTACACACAACTCGTCCAAGGTTTTCCTTAAAATTTCCGCGTTTGCCAGTGGCAAAGTTGCTGAAAATAGCAAGTTTGTGGCCCTTGGCTGGAATATAGCGGGCTAAATTAAGCCCTATGGTCCCAACTCCGCCACCAGCCAAAAATATCACCATCGGCTTCCCTTCAGAGAAAAACTCTATTGAAACCAAGGAACAATAACGGAAAAGTTACAAGGATTCCAGCAATAGCTGCTCATAAAATGTTAATGCCTGCTTAATAACTTTTTCTTGGGAAAAATATTGGCACACTCGCTCACGTGCCATCCGCCCCATATATTGTCGAAGGGAGGGGGCTTTGCCCAACTGCAAAACTGCCTCTGCCAAAGCTTCCGGGTTACGAGGTCGAATGACCAATCCTGTTTGTCCGTCAACTACAGCATCAACATTCCCTGTTACATTTGATACAATACAAGGAATCTTCATTGATTGTGCCTCTAAAACACTGTAAGGCAAGCCTTCGTACCAACTCGGCAAAATCAAAACATCCGCTAGTCGATACAACAATGGCATGTCGTTACACACTCCCAAGTGTTGAACAAAAGGGCAGTCCTTTTCCAAATCTTTCACCATCTTCAAACAATACGCATCTTCAGGATACGCAGCCAGCAAAAGAGTTGGTGGCGGGGATAAGGTGGGATCCTTTTGTAGCAATCGCCATGCTTCGCAAATGGTTTCCAGGCCTTTATGACGCGCTAAACGGCCAACAAACAACACCGTGAATGATTCCGGTTTAATGCCATGTTCGGCCCTGAAATCTTCCAGGCTTTTTTGAGACACCGAACCAGGCGAAAAACGTTCTGTGTCAATCCCGGAAATGGAACCATGCCCAATAATTTTGGCCTGTACGGGACGGACAAGTCCAGTCTCTATTGCAGCTTGGCGAGTAGATTCACCACAGAAGACCGAATGTGTCGCACAGCGATTCGCAACTATTTCAGCGCTACGAAGCAAAGCCTTTTTAACACCCTGTGAGGACAACATGCCCAATCCATGGTTATAATACACTCTGCTAGGAACACCCGTCAACCGAGCCGCCAACATTCCCAAATAGCCGGCCTTGGCCATATGAGCGATCACCAAATCTGGACGGGTTTTTTGAAAGTGCCAAAATAACGCCAAAAAAGAACGAACATCTCCTGAAAGAGAAATTTTCTGGTTGATGGTTATCGGTTTCCATGTGGAGCCGCTTAATCGAATAATCCTATCTATGTGTGGCCCTGGCGAACAAATAAACTCTACGTCATGTCCGGCATCTACCTGTGCTTTTAAATGAGGTAAGATGAATACCGTTGAAACGTCTAATGCTGTTATATTTATAATTTTGGGCATAAGCCAAACGCCTTGTATTGTTCATAGTCAACTTTGTTGGGGCATATCGCTTCGTATCCTTTGCTACGAAAATACGGCACCCAGCCTTTGTGGAAGTAGTATAACGACTGCGGAGCCGTTGTTATCAAACATACCTTTCGCATAATCAAATTTTTCCCACCATGTAGTTTAAGCTTGTATCCATTGGCTGGACAGTTGAAGCCCGAAGGGCGACTGGAGCAGCAACAATCGCAGCAGCGGAACGCCCGGCACCACAACCTGTCGTAAGTTTCTCTGCGCCAAACCTGCATTCATAGAAACGCCGCTACCCAAGATACTTTCGCCGAAGGTCTATTACAAGTGCGAAACAAGTGCATATTTTGATTGCCTCTAACCAATAAAAAATCGCAGCCTTATACGAACACGATGCCCGGTTTGGCGAATACTGGACGACTGAAGTGCGCGAGGTTACTGGATAGATGTTCGCGATTGTTGTTTCCGACCGCATTTGCAATACTCACTTTGAAGGCCTTTGTGTTCTGACACATTGGTCTGTTACGCGGGCCTTTCCCGCGTATAGATCGCCACGAGTCTGGCGACGAGAATGGCCAGGTACAGCGGGCCGAGCGTCGCCTCGATCATTGCCAGCCCCTGGGCTATGGGGGAGATGGGAGTGATGTCGCCGTAGCCGAGCGTTGTCAGCGTGCAGAAACTCAAATACAGCAGCGAACTGCCGGAAACCCGGGCGGCAAAACCGTCTGCACCGGCGACATTGATACTGAATGCGCCACCGTCCAGATGCAGAACCAGGCCGAACATAATCGACCAGGCGACACCCAGCAGCAGGTACACCGAGACGGCCCGGCAAAGCGTGTTGCCCGTTACGTGCTCTTCCCGCATGACAGAGTGAACCATCGTAACCAGAAGAAACAGGAGAAAGGCAGTCAGAGAAACCGCCTCTACAATCTCCAAGCCGACCG
>JAIORC010000076.1 GCA_021108335.1 Phycisphaerae bacterium | reverse complement strand
AAGTGAAATTCGTGATGGCGCTTGCCGTATTGAAGATTGTCGCATGCTATAGGGAACGGTTAATTTGCCCACACATCCCTCTAATACTATAGCTATCGCAAATAGCAATTCCGGAAAAAAGAGATCATGAAACGGAGGAAGATCTTTTTTTAATACTCGCTGATAAACTTCTGTACGTTGAATGGAGTAGAATATGGGGAAATAATTATTGAGATATCGCCATAAACGTACGGCAGTGTCCGATTCTACTGCGGATTCCTGTCGATAGGGCACCGAAGTTAGTGCTCCTGTCTGGGGGTCCGATGTAAATGTAACCGTTTCACCATGCACCACGACATAATCCGGATGGGTCTGCAGGAACGAGACGCCTTCTTCCAGTGCGGACGGAAAAAAGAAGTCGTCGTCCGGGACCATAAGAAAAAAGTCCGTTTTTACCTGAGCCACACTGTCCGCAATCTTTTGTGAGGGCGAAATTGTTTGCTCATATTGTCTATGGTCAACTTGAGCAGAAGAACAAAGTGTCAGTAATTGTTCCGCATTGGCCTTTTGTATGGTTGGCTCGCTGGAGTCAGCAATAATAAGTGCCGGCAAAGTATCCCATGTAGCGAAATAGGCCATTTGTCGGGCGAAATAAGACGGCCGATTGTAAGTAGGCAAAACTAATGTCAGCGACGAAAATGGATGAGGTTTCCCGGGCACAGTATCTGTTCCTTTCGATTATCGAATGCGTTGTAAATAGCCGTCTGGTGCCACTGTAATCAAAAACTTGTTACTGTCCGTTACTTAGAATTTTCGCCTTCATTAACCCGGATTTCCCGGTTTTCCATCGCAGATGGAGTTTTCGGGAGGAGTACATTCAGGGACTCACGTACCGCCCGGCCGACACGACCTACCATGTCGCGGGTCATGTTCAGCCCGCATGGCAGGTTGATTCCGTAAGGCGATATCCGATAGGCTGCGGGATTTCTCTCTTTGGCACCGGTGGAGCTGGGCGCATTTGCATAAGCGGGAATCGAACTGAGTGGATGGAAAAATGGACGGGTATCGACATCCCGCCGGTTCAATTGGTCTACCAGGGCCTCTTTGGGGATGCCCCATTCCGGCGGAAGCAGGAGCGTGACCATCCAATAGGTGTTTTTTACGCCGGGCGGTTCGTGATTCCATTTCATATCCGGTTCGTCGCTCAATTCCTCGCGATACCATTGGAAAATATCCCGTTTCCGGGCGATCAGTTCTTCTATGCGTTCCAACTGGGCCAAGCCCAGGGCGGCCTGCAGACTGCTCATTTTGTATTTGAATCCCACCTCCGCATTGAAGAACATTGTGTCGCCGGGCTGTCTGCCATGGTCGCGAAGTACCATGACACGCTCGTAGATGTCATCCCTATCCGTTACCAACATGCCGCCTTCGCCGGTCGTCATGGTCTTGGAACCATGAAAACTGAACGTCCCCGTATCGCCCAGACTGCCCGCCCGGCGATCTTTGTATTCCGAACCAATGGCCTCGGCGGCGTCTTCGATGACGGCCAGCCCGTGTTGCCGGGCCACCGCACGGATGGCGTCGTAATCCGCCATGCCTCCGTAGAGATCGACGACGATTACGGCTCGGGTCTTTGGGGTGATGGCTGCTTCCAGCGCCTCAGCGGACAGACACCATGTAGCCTCATCCACGTCGACAAAGACCGGCGTCGCGCCAACATATGAGATCGGCGCCGACGAGGCGATCCAGGTCAGGTCCGGTACGATGACCTCGTCGCCCGGTCCCACGCCGAGGGCCGCCAGGGAGAGGTGAATCGCCGACGTGCATGACGGCAGCGAGACGGCGTACTTCGTACCGACGTACTCAGCGAACGCCTTCTCAAATCGTACGTGGTACTTGGCGTGATTCGCATACCACGCCGTCGCCGCGGCGTCAGAAACGTAATCCACCTCTTTTTGCGTAATCCACGGGCCGGATATGGGAATGCGGTCCATCGTTAATCCTTGATGCACTTGAGATAGCCGTCCAGAGCCACTGTAACTAATAACTTCGCGTCAATATCCTTGTCGATGCAGAACCGATCATTGGACTTCAGGAATGTCTGCACCGCCGTCCAGGGATTGTCGCCCGGTTGCCATGAGCAATCCTGAAATAATTCCGGCGGCATGAATTCAATCAGTGTATCGAAAACCACTACATATCCGCCGGACCGGACCATTGGAGCGTAGGCTTCCAACTCAGCCAGCACGTGCTCGTGGGTATGATTGGAATCCAACACCACCAGCACGCGTTCAGCCTGTTCGGCCATCTCCCCGACACGACGCACAACTTCAGGATCGATGCTGGACCCTTCGATCATCGTTATCCGCTTATATTGGGGGTGCGATTCGATTTCCCGCCGATTGTGCTCGCGGATGTCCACATCAATACCCACGACTTTGCCGTCACCGCCCAGAAGCTCCAGTATGGAGGCGTAAAAAATGATTGATCCGCCGTGGGCAATGCCGGTTTCGATAATGAGATCGGGTTGGGTTTTCCAGATCAACTCCTGCATGGCTATCAGGTCTTGCGGAAATTGAATCACCGGTCGCCCCAGCCAATTGAAATTGTATGTGTATTTATATTCAGACGTTGCGGCTATCCAATCAAACGTCTTTTGCCAGAGGGCTTTGTCTTTGGCAAGGCGCTTGATGTTCTGCATTTTTTCTTTTTCAAACGCGTCGGCAGGATTCATTTTCTGTGCTTGCTCCATTAATTTTTCGTGGTGTTGAATGTATTGGCATAACGGTCGTTTTAGTTGGGCGTCCCGGCCAGATAGTGTAACTTATTTTGTCATCACAGCGTAAAGAACATTGCAGTCTTCGGGCTGTTCTTTTCCGATTTCATAGCAGGCCCGGCAGAATTCCGCACGCCAGTCCCGCGTTTTTTCTTCTCCTACCCGGCCCCAACCAAAACCGCCTTCTTCCCACGGCCCGTTCTGGAGAAACCAGTCAATTTGCGGCGTCGAGAGCGACTTGTAAAAAATGCCCCCCGATGCCACCAGTTGCAACCCCGTCTTCTGAACGTCTTCCCGGAGCGTGTCCAGAGTGTAATACCGCCGGTGTCCAGCGATGTCGAGGTCAAAAGGACTCAATTCCGTACAGCTCTTGAGAGTTCCCATGTGTACGGCGATTTTTCGGTTGATGGCATTGGCATTGGGCACATGGGCAATGAGTACGCCCTGATCCGAGAGAAGATTGGCGGCCTTTTCAAGTAATAATATCGGGTCGATGACGTGCTCAAGGATATCCAGAAGCAGGATGGTGTCAAATCGTTCATCGGTTTCGAAGACTTCGATCAGGCATTCATGGAATTCCGCTGTCGGGATGCGTTTTCTGGCTATTTCCAGATGTTCCCTTGAGGCGTCGACGCCAACCACGCGCGAAAAATGCTTGCTGAACATTTCCGTCAGCAAGCCGTCTCCGCAGGCCAGATCCAAAAGGTTGTCGCCACGGGAGTGCTCCAGACACGAAACCACCTTGTAATATCCCAGGATACTCTGGTAGCTGGAGTAAAACTTCGACCGTTCCCAGGGGAACTGCTCCTGGCGTTGTTTTTCCTGTTGCCATTTGTTGGAATGAGACATACTTAATTCTCCAATTGTTTTCTATAAGGTTCGATCGCACAGAGGGATCAACTCTTTAATCCCTTTGGCAAAAGTAACCTGAGGGGACCAATCCAGCAGCCGGCTTGCCTTACCTGCATCCAGCAGGACGTTGGCGTGCTCCCGGTCCAGTTCCAATGTGTCCAGCCGGCTTTTGGAGCCGGTTATCTCGATAATCATTGTCGCCATTTCACGTGTGGAAATCAATCTTCCGGCTCCGAGATGGAAAATACCGTTCTGCCCGTTGCGGACCAGCGAGAGCAGCCCGCCCGCCAGATCGTTAAGGTGCAGCAAATCCATCTGAGGCCAGCCATTGCGGTAATGGTGCGTGCATATCGGCTCGTTTTTCAAGGCTTTCCGGATCATTCGAATGAGAAATCGCGGTAGGCTCGAGTTATTCCCAAACAACCTGGCCGACCGTATCAGCACATAGGGAATAGCCTGCTGCCGGCAATACGTCTGTAGCAATACTTCGTTGAGTAGTCTGGTTTCGGCGGGAATTCCCGACGGAAGTGGCTCGACGGTTTCGTCGATCGCCTTATTCCGGCCAACGTATCCGTTGAAAACGTCTACGCAAGAGAGGAACACGATGCGAAGCTTGTTTTCCCGGCAGACGCTCAATGCACTTCGAAGCGTTCCGATCGCAGCGCCGTAGGCCTCTGGGGAGTTGGCGACAGGCGGCTCGGCCAGGTAGATCAGGTCCGTGATTCCGTTTCTGCGTACCAGAGAGTCCAACTCAAAAGTCTGGTGGTATACATCCAGTTTTTCTCGCCGGGGAGCCAAAAGATTCGGAAAATGAGGGCTGAACGCTTCCAGGACCGCTGTCCCGACAAATCCTCCACCACCGATCACAAGTGGAACCTGGTGATTCGCCAAGGCTGGAGGTGAAGCTGTTTCCGGCTGAAGCTGTTCTACCGCACGACGTACGGTCGTGAGAACTTCCAGTTTGATAAAGGATTCGCCGGTAATCTGGATGACGCGCTGAACCGCCTCTTCGAAGGGCAGGTTTTCTGACAGGCAGAGTGCGCCGGCAGCAATGGCATTGCTTCGGGACATTCCAAAATCGCAGCCAACCACCACTTTTCGTCCTTGCTGGAGGTACTCAATCAGGCGAGACAGCAAAACGGCGAGGGGCTTGACGGCGTTACCCTCACTATCCACCAGATCACGCACGTCGAGAATCTGCATCTCATCGTCTGTTGGCTTCAATTGTCCAGCCGGAGCAGTGCCCAGTTGGGGGGTAATCCAGCGGATCATGATTGGAGTCCCTCTGCCTCAACGCCTACTTCGTTAAACGACCGGAGATAGTAGCCCGGACGAATCGTCGGCATGGAGGGTTTGTTCTCGAACAGGATATACCGGAGAAACAGATCTACCTCGTTAAAGCCCGCCATAGCCCGCAGGTAGGTAGACGCGGAGAACCGGGGGTTGATTTCGAAGGGGACGAATTGCCCATTCCGTACCCGTCCCTGAATGTTCATCGGCCCGGCGTTACCCAAGGCCTCCGCGATATGCCGGCATTGTTGGCAAATGTCCGGGAATGTGTCGATCCGCCCCTGGCTGTATCCGCTGGAAATAAGACCCGCCTCAGTTTTGATCGCGACGGATAACTTGTTGTGGAAAATTCGCTGCATCGCAATGACGCCGACATGCCCGGTGGTTGGCAACGAGAGTACCCCGACCGTGAATTCTCCCTCATCCAGGGGAAGGTATTCCTGAATCATGACCTGCCGGCGCATTTTCAGAATATAGCGTGCATAAAGAACCGCCTCGTTATGGGTCGAGGCAAGGAACACTAACGCACTGCCGCCGGTGCCCTCGACGGGTTTGACTACGCAAGGCAGGGGGAAAGCCATTTCGTCAATTGGTTCGCCCTGCCCAAACGTGAATGTCGCCGGAACAGGCAGCCCCAACTCTTGAAGTTTAATGAATGATCGCTCCTTGTTGGAGCAGCAAAAGACTACTTCCGGAGCATTGCAGGCAATATGAACGCCCATGTCACGAAATGTTTCCGCTGCTTCGCTGAGCAACACCATCGGCTCTTCACCGCCGGGGATAATCGCCTGGATTTGAAATTTTCGGCAGGCCGCCACCACCTCCTGAATATAGCGATCTCGGTTGATCTTAACCGTTTCGGCAAATCCCTCCGCGAAATGTCCGAACGCCAGCTCCGAGATGTCGCATCCGAAAATCGAGTAGCCTCCCGCCAGTCGAAGACACTTGAAAATCTCCATTCCGAGGGACGCACCGCCAATGCCGGCAATCAAAATGCGGGAATCGGGCTTCATCAGGCCAACTCCTTCAGGAACGGGAAGGTTCGGTCGCGATCGGAAAGGAAGTATTCGGGGAAAGCCGGCCAGTCGATACCGACTTCCGGATCATCCCATCGGAAACCGCGAGATGATTCGGGATTATAGGATTCGGACATCTGGTAAAAAAGCTCCGTGTTATCTTCGAGTGAAACGAACCCATGGGCCACGCCCTTCGGGACGTACAGCATTATACAGTTGCCTTCCGTCAGGTCAACGGCACACCACTGGCGAAACTGTGGGGAATCCGCCCTGATGTCCACAATAACGTCGCAGATAGCACCACGCGTACAGCGGATCAGCTTAATCTCCTGGTGCGGCGCAGCCTGATAATGCATACCACGAAGTGTACCCTTTTTGCGATTAAACGAGATACTGGACTGGACGAACCGGCTGCACAATCCCTGCTGTTCGAATTCATTTTGGCAGAAAGCACGGGCAAAAAAACCGCGATTATCCTCGTGTCGCTCCGGTTCGATGAGATAGGCCCCGGGAATTTTCGTTTCCGTAAAGATCATGGCAGAATCTCCAGCTTCGGAATGGGTACGACAAATTGGCCACCCCACTGGCGAATTTCCGCCATTTGTTCCATGATTTCGTCTTTCAAGTTCCACGGCAGAATCAGCACGTAATCCGGCTTGGCAGCCAGGAGGTCTTCCGGCGAAAGAATTGGTAAATGCGAACCCGGCAGATAGTGGCCTTGCTTATATTCGCTGCGGTCCACCGTAAATGCCAGTAAATCGGTTGTAATTTCACAGTAAGTCAAAAGGGTATTTCCCTTGGCCGGTGCCCCATAGCCAAGAACGGTTTTACCCTCTGATTTCTTTTCTCGCAAAAACTGCGTCAATTGTTCGCGAATTTCTTTCACTTGAACGGGGAATTTTTTATATGTCTGCAATTGCAGCAAGCCAAAATCTTTTTCCCGCAATTTCATGTCTTCAACCGACGAAAGCGTTGTAATCGGAGCATTCTGATGGCAGGCATAGATACGAATCGAACCTCCATGTGTCGGATATTCCTCGACGTTATATATACGCAGGCCATGATGTGCAAAAATAGTTTCGACGGTATGCAGCGACAGATAGGAAAAATGCTCGTGATAAATTGTGTCAAACTGATTTTTTTCAATCAATCGAAGCAAATGCGGGAACTCCATGGTAATTGTTCCCTTTTGGGCCAGGAGTATTTGCATGCCCGCAACGAAGTCATTGATATCCGGCACATGGGCCAATACGTTGTTGCCGATTAGCAAATCGGCTTGAATTTGACGATCTCTAAGCTCCTGGGCGGTTTGTTGTCCAAAAAAGACCGCCTCGGTCGGAATCCCTTTGTCTCGCGCTACGCGTGCAACATTGCGTGCCGGCTCAATACCAAGTACTGGAATTCCATGTTGTTTAAAATATTGCAGCAAATATCCATCATTGCTTGCGAGCTCTACCACCTGTGACGTTTCGCCTAACTTGAGTTGTGGTATAATGTTATCCGCATAGACTCGACAATGCTCCAGCCAACTGCTGGAATAAGACGAGAAATAAGCGTACTCTCCAAAAATACCCTCAGGCGTTTCAAAGGATTCCAACTGTACGAGAAAACAGTGGGAGCAAACCCAGGCATGTAATGGAAACATCGTTTCCTTTTGGGCGAGTTCCTCTTTTTTCAGGTAGGCGTTAGACAACGGGGACATTCCCAGGTCGACAAAAGTCTCCGTCAGTTCGTTCTGGCAAAATCGACACGATCGGTGCGTCATGGATTTATCCTATGTGTAAAAATTCCTGGATTTGTTTACGGCTACATTCTCGCGCATTGGCTCCGTCGGCTACACGGTGATACCATTGACTACTCCATTGCAGGGCTGTGGAAAGAGTTGTTCGCGGATGCCACCCAAGTTGTTTCGCGGCTTTGTCGCAATTCAGAATCAGCAATTTAGCTTCGTGAGGATGCACTTGGGGGTCCAGGCAAATCTCTGCGCCCCGGCCCCAATATTCCGCAAATAGAGTGGTTACTTCACGAACAGTCTGAACGTCCGATTCCGCGGGGCCAAAATTCCAACCCCCGGCAAAAGTATCGCCATGCTGATAAAGTGCTTGCGCCAAAGACATATAGCCGCTCAGAGGCTCCAGAACATGTTGCCATGGGCGTACTGCATCCGGACAGCGAATAGCCACAGGCTCCTGTCGCATAAAAGCACGTATACAATCGGGCAAAAGCCGGTTGGCACAATAATCGCCGCCTCCAATAACATTGCCGGCACGCGCGGTTGCAATGGCTGTCGAATCAGTCGTTGAAAAAAACGAGCGACGATATGCCGCGGTAACCAACTCGCCACACCCTTTTGAACTACTGTAAGGATCATAACCACCCATGGCATCGTTTTCTTGATAGGCAGTCATGGTTTCGCGATTTTCATAGCATTTATCTGAGGTTACAATCACAGCAGCCCGTACGTCGGTTTCTCGTAATGCCTCCAACAGATTCACTGTTCCCATAACATTGGTGGCATACGTTTGAACCGGATCACAATAAGATTCCTGTACCAGTGACTGGGCGGCCAGGTGAAATACCACGTCGAAATCGCGGGAACGCAACAGCAATTTCATTGCGTCCAGATCGCGGATATCGCCACGGCGTGAATCAATTAATTCAGAAAGTTGCAGTTGATCAAACATATTCGGGGCCGATGCCGGAGCCAGGGCGTAACCCGTTACTTCCGCCCCCATGTCATGTAACCACAAAGCCAACCAGCTACCCTTGAAGCCAGTGTCTCCCGTAAGCAGAACTCGCTTGCCCTGCCAAAATTCGATATCAATACCTTTGTGACATTGCAAGGGCATGTCGGGAGATGGGTTTTGTTCCGATTCCATTACCATACTTTCCAGGGAGCAGTGTTTTCCTGCCAGAGAGTATTAAGGCAATGTTTATCACGCAGAGTGTCCATTGGTTGCCAAAAACCAGGATGAAAATAGGCTGTTAATTGCCTGTCCAATGCAAGGCGATGCAAGGCGTCGGCTTCCCAACTGGTTTGGTCGCCGTCAATATATGAAAGCACTTTGGGCGAAAGAACAAAAAAACCGCCGTTGATCCATCCGCCGTCACCTGCCGGTTTTTCGGTAAAAGAAGTTACGCGATGCCCTTCCGTCTCGATGCTGCCAAATCGGCCCGGAGGTACAACGCCTGTCAGGGTGGCCAATAGCCCTTTTTCCCGATGGTGTGCGATACTGGCGGTGATATCAACATCGGCTACGCCATCCCCATAGGTCATACAAAAACAGTCATCATCATGCAAGTAGCCGGCTATTCGCTTCAAACGCCCACCCGTGAGGGTTGCCTCGCCTGTGTCAACCAGTGTAATTCGCCATGGCTCAGCCGTGTTCTGGTGTACCTCGACCGTATTGTCGCTCATGTCAAAAGTAATATCCGAACAATGAAGTGCATAGTTGGCAAAATACTCTTTTATATAATACCCCTTGTATCCTAAACAAATGACAAAATCATTGATTCCATGATGCGAATATATTTTCATGATATGCCAGAGAATAGGCTTGGTACCTATTTCAATCATCGGTTTGGGACGCAGAACGGACTCTTCCATCAAACGCGTACCGCGTCCGCCTGCCAAAATTACCGCTTTCATATTCTTTCCTTTTGCCGTCAGTATCCACAGGATATACGGGTTGTAGTGTGTGCGAATTATGGTAATTTTCATGCGAGTGGAATTCAAGAAAATTACGAAATAATCGACAATCGCTCATGGCCCATATTCGCATATGGGATACCTCAGCTTGCGTTTCCTTGTGCTCTTCATTTTGCAAGGGTTTGTACTTGCCTGTTGACCTATGTCAATTCATTAAATTTTTCTTTTTTGTAAAATAGCCCTTGTCGGACAGTCGGCTGGTTGCTACTATTAATAGTGATTATTATTATGAATAAGCAAAAGGCGAATAAATCGAAGGCCCAAGGCGGCATTGTTCGAATGACACGCCAGCGTCGGGTCATACTTGAGGAGATGCAGATCCCCGGTAAGCATCTTACCGCGGATGAGGTTTACCAGCGGGTTCGCCGCCGGCTGCCTAATATCAGTCTCGGAACGGTGTACCGGAATCTTGAAATTCTTTCGCGGATTGGGCGTATAAAAAAGTTGCACCTCGGTGGCGGGCGAAAGTTGTATGACGGCGGGTTGCACTTGCATTATCACGTGCGGTGCGTCAAGTGCGGCAAGGTCAGCGACGTGCCGGCTGGGCCGTTCGGCGATTTGGAAACCGCCGCCGGGAAGACAAGCGAATTTAAAATCCTCGGCCATCAATTGGAATTCGAGGGAATTTGCAAGGAATGTCAAAAAGACGAGTAATCTATAAGGTTTTAGCACTTTTGAAAGGAAAATCACGATGATGCAACTTAAAGGCAGCGAAACGGAAAAGAATTTGATGGCGGCATTTGCGGGCGAGTCGCAGGCGCGGAATCGTTACACGTATTTCGCCGGCAAGGCCCGCAGGGAAGGCTACGTGCAGATTGCGGATATCTTCGAGGAGACCGCCAATCAGGAGAAGGAGCACGCCAAGCGGCTGTTCAAGTTCATGGCTGGTGGCGAGACGGAGATTACCGGATCGTTTCCGTTCGGCACGATTGCTGGAACGGTTGAGAACCTTAAAGGCGCGGCGGCTGGGGAAAATCACGAGTGGACGGAGATGTATCCCGAATTCGCGAAAATCGCCCGCGAGGAAGGTTTCGGTGAGATTGCCGATACGATGGAGGCTATCGCCGTAGCCGAGAAGCAGCACGAGAAGCGATACCTGGCGGTAGCGAAGAATATCGAAGATGGCAAGGTTTTTACGAAGGACGAAACGGTCGTATGGCGTTGTCGCAACTGCGGATATCTGCACGAAGGCCCGGAGGCTCCGAAGGTTTGCCCGGCCTGTGCGCATCCGCAGGCGCATTTCGAGATACTGGGCGAGAACTGGTGATTTGCCGTAAGGCATTTAACAGAAAGGGATTACAATGCTGAAAGACGGAGACAAGGGCGCGATTATCCAGCGGGACAAGGAAACCTACGCAGTGGCTCCGCACATTCCGTGCGGTGTGGTCTCGCCGGAGAATCTCCGCAAGATTGCCGACGTAGCCGAGAAGTACAACTGTGCAGCCTTGAAGCTGACCGGGGCTGCCCGCATCGCTATGGTCGGCTTGAAGGAAGAGGACGTGGACGCCGTCTGGGCGGATTTGGGAATGAATCCCGGTGCGGCTGTGGGGCTTTGCGTTCGCAGCGTCAAGGCCTGCCCGGGCACGACGTTCTGCAAGCGTGGCCAGCAGGACAGCCTGACGCTGGGCATGACGCTGGACGAAAAATATCACGGCCTGTCGCTGCCCGGCAAGATGAAGATGGGCGTCAGCGGATGTCCGAACCAGTGTGCGGAGACGGGTTTCAAGGACGTCGGCTTGACTGGTACGCCCAAGGGCTGGCGGGTGCTGGTTGGTGGTTGTGGCGGCGCATCACCGCGGATTGCCGAACGGATTGCCGAGGGCCTGGATGACGCCGACGCGCTGGCGATGATCGATAGGGTCGTCGAGTATTTCAAGGCCAACGCCAAGCCGCACGAGCGGCTGGGCAAATTGATCGACCGGCTGGGCCTGGACGATTTGAAGCAGGCGGTCGGCGCGGCATAGAAGATTGTTATGTAACGAGTTGCATAACCTACGTAACTACAGGACTTTAAAAGCACGGGAGCAGGAAAATGAAAGAAGTTCATACGATTGTATGCGTTCACATTACCGACAGGGCCGGCGAAGCGGGTAAGGTTCAGCAGTTGCTGACTGAATACGGCAGCCAGATCAGGACCCGTCTGGGACTGCACAATGTCGATAATAACTCCGACCCAAGCGGGCTGATTGTGCTTGAGATGGTTCAGCCGGAATCGGGCATCCAGGAGATGACCGACAAACTGAATCAGATAACGGGTGTCGAAGCCAAGACGCTGACCTTCCATCACCCGGCCCCGTAGGATTCGAAGCCTTTTTCGCATGAACGCCCGGGCCGATATGCTTGAAAGCCTGTACCGCAAGCTGAATCGGCGTCGGTACGTTCATCCCGATCCGTTGGAGTTTCTGTACAAGTATGAATCTCCCGGAGATCGTGAGATTGTGGCATTGGTGGCCAGTTCGCTGGCCTACGGTCGGGTGGCGCAGATTCTCAAGAGCGTCTCGACCGTGCTGGAGGGCCTGGGGGCCAGGCCGATGGATTACCTGTTGAGCCTGCCCCCGGGGAAATTATCGCGGGTGTTTAAGGGTTTTCGGCACCGCTTTGATAGCGGGCGGCACGTTGCGGCAATGTTGAGGGGCGCAAGACGTGTTGTCGAGCGATACGGCTCACTCGAAGCGTGTTTCGCCGAAGCCATTGGGCCGGGCGACGCGACAGTCCTGCCGGCAATGCAGGTGTTTGTGGGTCGGATGACTGAACTTGCCGGCGGCGACTGCGGCAGCTTATTGCCCGCCCCCGCCCGCGGTAGTGCCTGCAAGCGGTTGAACCTGATGCTGCGATGGCTGGTTCGCCGCGACGAAGTTGATCCCGGCGGCTGGTCGTGCGTAAGGCCTGGGCAATTAATCGTCCCGCTGGACACGCACATGCACAAAATTGCACTTGCCTTGGGCATGACAAAGCGAAAGACCGCCGACATGACCACAGCATTGGAAGTAACGGCTGCGTTCAGGAAAATCTTGCCGGACGATCCGGTGCGATACGATTTTGCCCTGACGCGGCTGGGCATTCGCGACGACATGGATATCGACGCGTTTATCGAGAATTGCGAAGGGTGATTGCGAAACAGGACAATAAACCGTGTTGCGAGAAATGAATTTTTAGAAATCTCTTAAAGTAAAGGAAATGGCTATGTGGATAAGAGTATTGATAGGCGTTGGGATAGGCATGCTGGCTGGGTCGCTTGCGGGATATTTCGGCAAGTGCAATAGCGGTACGTGTCCCCTGACGGCGAATCCGTGGCGGGGCGCGTTTTTCGGGGCGTTTATTGGGGTGGCGGTGGCGTTGATGACGACAACGGCTGGCTGTTCCGGGAAAAGTTCCGCCTCTGCCAATGCGAATATCGTTCAATTGAAGACCAAGGCTGAATTCAAGACCCAGGTATTGGAGGCGGACAAGCCCGTATTGGTGGATTTTTACGCCAACTGGTGCGGGCCTTGCAAGCGGCTGGCTCCGACAATCAATCAATTGGCTGGCGAATATGAAAACCGGGCGGAATTCAGAAAAGTCGATGGCGACCAGGCCGGCGAATTGATGAAAGAATATGGTATCCGTGGCTACCCGACGGTATTGATCTTCAAGGACGGAAAGGTTGTCAAAAAATTCGTCGGTGCTCACAATATCAGCGTGTATCGTGCCGCACTTGATGCGATAATTACCATAACAAAGTAAAAGGGGAAATCATTCCTCCGGAATTTAACAACAGGAGTATACCAATGGCTGAACAACTGCAAATCTACAAATGCGACTTATGCGGCAATATTGTCGAGGTGCTTCAAACCGGAGCCGGCGAACTGGTCTGCTGCAATCAGCCGATGACGCTGCAGCAGGAAAAAACCGAAGACGCCTCCACCGAAAAGCACGTGCCGTATATCGAAAAAGTCGACGGCGGCGTGAAAATTCGCGTCGGCCAGAATGCAGCTCACCCTATGGAAGAGAAGCACTACATCCAGTGGATCGAGTTGCTGGTTGACGGCAAGGCTATTCGCAAATTCCTGAAGCCTGGCGACGCGTCGGAAGCGTTCTTCAATGTTACCGGTGACAACATCTCCGCCCGCGAATACTGCAACGTCCACGGCCTGTGGAAGGGACAAGTAGCTCCCCCGGCCCCGGCGACAGGGTGTCCATGTAGTTGCAGTTGCAATAGATAACCAGAGAAAGGGAAAATAAAATGCTGAACCGGAAAATAGAAGAAGCTCTTAACGATCAATTCAATTTCGAGATGTACTCAGCCAATATCTATATGTCGATGGCGGCTTATTTTGATTCGATCAACCTGACGGGGCTTGCCGGCTGGATGAAGATTCAGTACCAGGAAGAAATGTTCCATACGATGAAGTTTTACGACTTCATAAACGATCGCGGCGGGCGGGTGGTTATGACGGCCCTCGACGCGCCGCCGACCGACTGGGCTACGCCGCTGGCAGCCTTTGAAAATGCCCTGGCCCACGAGCGGATCGTTACCGGGCGGATCAATAATATGGTAACGTTGGCGATGGAGGAAAAGGATCATGCAACTGTCAACTTCCTCCAATGGTTCGTCGCGGAGCAGGTGGAAGAGGAATCTTCCGTCGATGCCGTGATCCAGAAACTCAAGTTGATGGCGGATGCGCCCGGCGGGCTGTTCATGCTCGACCGCGAGCTTGGCCAGCGGGTATTCACCCCGCCGTCGGCTGGCGAATAGGTAATGTATGCGTATCGTGCGGCGGCCATCCCTGGCCACCGCGAAAGCAGAGTTGTGGGTGGCACAGGTTTGCAACCTGTGCCGCGGTGGCCTGGGAAGGCCACCGCGCCCCGCTACGGCCACAGGTTACAAACCTGTGCCACCATGGAGCGGTGTTGCTGGGTAATGTTTGTGGATTGAAAGGACGGGTGCGGAATGCCGGAAACCTTTAATGCGGTCGAGGTGGCGGATAACGTTTACTGGGTCGGCGGAATCGACTGGGACATGCGGAATTTCCACGGCTACCTGACCAGCCGCGGCACGACGTACAACGCGTTTCTCATCATGGCTGACAAGATCACGCTGGTCGATACGGTCAAGGCTCCGTTTGCCGACGAGATGTTCGCGCGAATAGCCTCCGTCGTCGATCCCCGCAAGATCGATTACATTATCTCCAACCACTCGGAGATGGATCATACCGGGGCATTGCCGCGAACGATTCACCGCGTAAAGCCGGAGAAAGTTTTCGCCTCGAAGATGGGCCAAAAGGCTCTGGCGAATCATTTTCACATGAACCAGGAGATAACGGTCGTCGGCGACGGCGACAGCCTGGATTTGGGCGACATGAAGCTATCCTTCGTGGAGACACGAATGTGTCATTGGCCCGACAGCATGGTCAGCTATCTGCACGAGAGCCAACTGTTATTCAGTCAGGACGCATTCGGCATGCACCTTGCCGGCTATGAGCGTTTTGCCGACGAATTTGACCGGACGGTTCTGGATTACGAGGCTGCGAAATATTACGCGAATATCCTGCTGCACCTCTCCGGCTTCATCAAAAAGACGCTCGACAAGCTCAGCAGCCTGGGCTTGGAGTTAGGCATTGTCGCGCCGGATCACGGACCGATCTGGCGACGGCCTGGCGATATCAAGAGTATTCTTGATTCCTACGTGAATTGGGCAGCCCAGAAGCCGACCAATAAGGCGGTGGTGGTTTATGACACCATGTGGAACAGCACGGCGAAGATGGCGAGGGCAATCGGCGAAGGCCTGGCTGCCGGCGGCGCGAAAGTCAAGCTGATGTCCATGAGCGCCTCGCACCGCAGCGACGTTATCACCGAACTGCTCGACGCCGGCGCGCTGGTGGTCGGCTCGCCGACGATGAACAATAACGTCTTCCCGTCCATCGCCGACGTGATGACGTACGTCAAAGGCTTGAAACCGCAAAATCTCGTCGTCGGGGCTTTCGGCTCATACGGCTGGAGCGGCGAAGCGCCGAAACACCTCCACGCGACGCTCAAGGAGATGGGCCTGACTGTGATTGACGAGCCGCTGCGCGTCAATTACGTCCCGGACGACGAATCGCTGGCAGCCTGCCGCGCGTTCGGATTGAAGATTGCCGAAGCTACTCTGGCGGCGGCAAGCGGCAGGGGGGTTGCTGATATCGAGACAACCCCGCCGCCGCAGGCCCAGCCGTCGGTCAAATGCATGATCGACATTAATGACGGGTTGAAGCGGCTGGAGGCGAGCTCCGGGCGTTCGCTGTTCGAGGAGTTGAAGGCCCATGACATTCTGTTGCCGACCATCTGCGGCGGCGAGGGTCTTTGCGGCTGTTGCAAGGTAACGGTTCTCGCCGGCGGCGGGGAAGTAACGCCTGTCGAGCATGGCCATCTGTCGCCGGAGCAATTAGCAGCAGGCCAGCGGCTGGGTTGCCAGGTGCGTCTCCAAGGTGACCTTGCCATCCGGCTGCCGGTGGAACTTCTCGATGCCAAACCGTTTCGCGGCAAGCTCGAATCTATGACCGACCTGACGCACGACATCAAGATGCTGCGAATCCGCCTTGTCGAACCGGAGCGGATCAGCTTTTTGCCGGGCCAGTATATCAAGCTGGACATGCCGGGCAGCGTCGAGCCGTCGATGGTCTCGCGGGCCTTCAGCATTGCCAGCCGTCCCGGCGACGATGGTTGTGTTGAATTGATTATCCGCCACATGCCGGATGGGATTTGCACCAATTGGATATTTGGGCAACTGAAGGTCGGCGACGAGATTATTTTCAGCGGCCCTTATGGCGAGTTCCGGCTGTCCGATACCGATCGCCCGATGGCCTGGATTGCCGGCGGGTCGGGCTTAAGCCCGTTCTGGTCAATTCTCCGCAACATGGCTGAGAACGACATCCGCCGCGAGTGCACCCTGTTTTTCGGGGCTGTCGGGAAGCGGGATTTGCTCCTGCTGGAAGAGCTTCGGCAGTTGGAAAGCGAGTTTGACTGGTTCACATTCGTCCCGGCTCTTTCATCTCCAGCCGGGGCGGACGACTGGGTCGGCCAAACCGGATTGATTACCGAAGTGCTCGACCGCAATCTGCCCGACGGGTCGGAGATGGAGGCGTATCTGTGCGGCAGCCCGGGCATGATCGCCGCCGCCTGCGAGGTGCTCAATCGAAAAGGTATCCCCGCGGAACGGACATTTTACGATGAATTCATGTAATCGCCGCCGGCGATGAATAACTGATTTTTAGAGTTTCCCAATACAATTGGAAAGGACTGACAATGGAAAAGTATGTATGTTATGTATGTGGTTATGTTTATGATCCCATCGTTGGCGATCCGGCCAATGGCGTCGAACCCCATACCTCCTTTATAGACCTTCCGGACGATTGGCTCTGCCCTGAATGCGGGGCGGGCAAAGACGATTTTTCGCCTGCCGATTAGATTTCCCGGCGGGTGAATCCCGGCTGATTAAGGATATTGCAAATGCCCCATGATGATAAAACCGAGCATGAGCTTGATCTTGCCTTGGCGACGGAGCTTCAGGCGGCGCTGCTGCCCAAGGCCTGCCCGTCGGCCTGCAAGCACCAGGTTGCGGCTGCGAGAAACCGCATGTGCGTCGGCGTGGGCGGGGATTTTTATAATTTCATGCGGATCAACGATGATCAGATCGTTCTGTTGATCGGCGACGTCGTTGGCCATGGCGTTCGGGCGTCGCTGATTATGACCCAGATTATGGGCTTCCTGCGGTCCGAGTCGCAAAGGTTGTCGCGTCCGGTGCAAATAATTTCTGCCCTGAATGAAATGCTTATAGAGATGGGCGAGAAAATCGGGGCTATCCTGCCTTGTTCGATGTTCTATGGAGTGATTGACGCACCGACGGGCACGGGGCTTTTCGTTAACGCCGGCCATCCGCGACCGTTGATATGCAATCGCGCAACAGGCAGCATCCTGCACCTCAGCAGCACCGATATACTGCTGGGCATAGAGGAATTCGTCCCGGAAGAGTTGTGTCATACATTCACTTCCGGCGAACGGCTGGTGCTGTTTACCGACGGAATCGAGGATGCGACCAACCCTGCCCAGGAGCAATTCGGCGAAAAACGTCTGCAGGAGGCGATAACGAAATATCTCGCCGACGCCCCGGATAATTGCGCCGAAGGTGTGTTCCGGGCGGTTGATGAATTTCGCGGCGATGCCCGACAGGCCGACGACGAAACGATTGTGGTGTTAGACCGCGTTTGAAACCCCGGGCAACAGGAGAAAAGACGGGTCGCCGTGAGGAACGTCGCAAAAATTGTTTTTGGTGGCACAGGTTTGTAACCTGTGCCGCGGTGGCCTGGGAAGGCCACCGTGCGGGACGCAAAACCCTGCCCGATGTTTTGGGCCGTTCGAGCTTCGGGCAACAGGAGAAAATATGACGCAATCTACATCGACTGACCAAGCCCAGCCGGCAACGCTCGACCCATTTACGCTTGTCGTGTTCGGGGCGTCGGGCGATCTGACGCGCCGCAAGCTGCTGCCGGCGATATTTAAGTTGTGGTGCCAGGAGTTGTTGCCGGCGGCTACGACGATTATCGGTTTTGCCCGTAGCGACAAGACGGACGAAAGTTTCCGGCGGGAGCTGAGGGAATCGATCAGCCAGTCGTTGACGTGCAACGGTGAGGGGGTGGACGACGAGATGTGGGCTTCGTTCGCGTCGCGGATTTTCTACCATCGCGGTGCCTACGACAATCCCGCGGATTTCGCCGCTTTGGCAGGGCGAATCGAGCGGCAGGCGGCTGACGATGGCGTTCCGGGTAACTGCGTGTATTATCTCGCGACGCCGCCGGCTTCGTTCGCGCCGATAGTGGAGCAGCTCGGCCTCGCCGGCCTGGCCAGAAAAGCCCAGGACTCGCCGTGGGCAAGAATAGTCATCGAAAAACCCTTCGGCCGCGACCTGCAAACCGCCCGCCAACTCAACGCCAGCCTGCAATCCGTCTTCGACGAGCGGCAGATATTCCGCATCGACCACTACCTCGGCAAGGAAACCGTCCAGAACATAATGGTTCTGCGACTGGCCAACAGCATCTTCGAGCATCTCTGGAATCACAAGTACATCGATCACGTCCAGATTACGGTGGCCGAATCCCTGGGCGTGGGCCGGCGCGGCGGATATTACGACCAGGCCGGCGCTCTGCGAGACATGGTGCAGAATCACATGATGCATCTGCTGTGCCTCGTGGCGATGGAGCCGCCGGTCGCCCTGACGGCTGAGGCTATCCGCAACGAGAAGGTCAAAGTATTAAGCGCCCTGCGTCCCATACCGCTCGAATGCGCCGCCAACGGCGTGGTTCGCGGGCAGTACACAGCCGGGCGTATCGACGGCGAAGATTTTTCCGGCTACCGACAGACGCCCGGCGTTTCCGACAAGTCGCCCGCGGAGACGTTTGTCGCGTTCAAAGCGTACGTGGACAACTGGCGATGGGCCGGCGTGCCGTTCTATTTGCGTACCGGTAAGTGCTTACCCCGGCGATGCACGGAAATTTCCATCCACTTCCGGGACGTTCCGCAGGTGCTTTTCAATCGTCCGCCAGCCGGCCCGCTGCCGCCGAACGTACTTACCATTCGCATTCAGCCGAACGCGGGAATATCGCTGGAATTCCAGGCGAAAGTGCCCGGCCCGGCGATGAACATCAAGCCGCTGAAGATGGACTTCGGCTACGAGGAATCTTTCGGAGCCGTTCCGCCGGAGGCTTACGAACGGCTGTTGCTCGATGCCGCCGTCGGCGACGCGACGCTGTTTACCCG
>JAIORC010000195.1 GCA_021108335.1 Phycisphaerae bacterium | reverse complement strand
CGTGTGCCCAAGCTGCGCCATCACAAAGCCAGCGGCCAGGCGTATGTCGTGCTCAACAGCAATGCCGTTTACCTCGGCAGGCACGGCACGGCTGCGGCGACCGAAAGATATCACCAGACCATCGGCGAATGGTTGGCGTCCGGCCGGTCGGCAACGTCGGAGCCGGAAAACATCACCGTAAAAGAAGTCGTCGCCCGGTACTGGCAATTCACGCAGCGATATTACGTCCGGCCCAACGGCGAGCCGAGCTACGAGGTCAACAATATCCGCCAGGCCCTTCGCCCGCTGTGCAAACTCTACGGCCAGACCAAGGCCATCGACTTCGGCCCGCTTGCGTTGCGTGCGGTGCGGCAGCGGATGATCGACATCGGCTGGTGCCGCAAGAACATCAATCGCATGGTTGATCGTCTCAAGCGTACCTTCCGCTGGGCGACGGAGAACGAGTTGCTCCCCGGCAACGTGTATCAGACCTTGCGAACGGTTGGCGGTTTGAAATACGGCCGCAGCGACGCCGGCGAGTCCGAGCCGATTACGCCCGTTCCGCAGAATCGCATCAATGCCATCCAGCCATTCGTCAGCCGTCAGGTCTGGGCGATGATTCAACTGCAATTGTTCACCGCCGCCCGCAGCGGCGAGATCGTCATCATGCGACCATGCGACATCGACCGCAGCGGGAGAATCTGGATATACCGTCCCGAGCATCACAAGACCGCCCACCACGGCTATCAGCGAAATATTTACATCGGCCCGCGAGCACAGGCAATACTTCAGCCGTTCCTGCTGCGCGACCCGCAGGCATATTGCTTCTCGCCCGCCGAATCGCAAGCCGAGTGGCGTAAAAAACGTCACGCCGCCCGCAAAACACCGCTGAACCAGGGCAACCAGCCCGGCACGAACCGCCGGGCCAATTCTCAAAGGAAGGCCGGTAAGCAATACGCCACGACGAGTTACGGCCACGCGATTGCCAATGCCGTCCGCAAGGCCTTCCCGCCGCCGGCTCCGCTGGCCAAACGCGAGGGCGAAACACAGAAACAATACAAGGCCCGCCTGACCGACGAGCAGTTGGCCGAGATCAAAACCTGGTACAAACAATTCCACTGGCACCCGCACCAACTGCGCCACAACGCCGCCACGGAACTGCGAAAAGAATTCGGCCTCGAAGCCGCCAGAGTAATCCTCGGCCACCGCTCGGCGGCGATAACCGAAGTCTACGCAGAAATGGACCGACAAAAAGCCATCGACGCAATGATGAAGGTGGGATAGCCCCCGAATAAGATTGCTTAAGGCTGCGTAAGGTTAAAACAGGATTATGCGGTTACCCTGACCGTTGTCGTGGCGTTGCCCAGAAGTTGTGCGTATTTAACGACAAGGTACAGGCCGAGTAAATTCTACTTTATGGTTGTAATTCTAAAGCAAAAACCCCACAACACCCTTGTATATCTAAAGCGATATGGCTATATTTAAGCCCAACTCAGTCCCAAAAACTTCGGTTATTGTGCAGAGCGATTGCATTTTAGCCGATATTCTTCTTGCCTCCGCTTGTTTTTGCGGTTATAATGCAGCTTGAATGCACAATACACGGAGTTTTGCTATGTACATACAAAGGACAATTACAAAGATACTACATCAGGCCAGCAATCAATTTCCTGTTTTGCTGATTACAGGCCCCCGACAGGTTGGCAAGACGACGTGTCTTCGCCATGGAGCCGAACCGAATCGGACTTATGTTACGCTGGACGATCCGCAGTCGCGGGCATTGGCCAAGGAAGACCCCGGGCTGTTTCTGCAACGATTCGCTCCGCCGGTGTTAATCGACGAAATCCAATATGCCCCGGAGCTTCTTCCATTGATTAAAATCGCCGTCGATTCCAACGCCCGCAAAGGCGACTATTGGCTGACCGGATCGCAGCAGTTCCATTTGATGGCGGGTGTATCAGAATCATTGGCTGGTCGAGTAGGTATTTTGCAGTTACTTGGATTTTCCGCAAGCGAGCTGGCTGGTGATGCCGAACTTGCCAAACCATTCTCAACACAAAATGTCGAACCAGTAAAAAGTAAACCGCTGGGATTGATGGAACTGTATGAGCGAATCTGGCAAGGTAGTTTTCCCGCCATTGCGATTGACAGCCAGATGGATCGTGATCTGTTTTATGGCTCTTATGTTCAGACATATCTACAGCGGGACGTTAAAGCCCTGGTGAACGTTGGTGACGAGATGGCTTTTATGAAATTTCTACGCGCAGCCGCCGCTCGAACCGGCCAAATACTTAACGTGGCCGGTATGGCCCGTGATACGGATATTTCGCCAAACACAGCCAAAAAATGGCTAAGTGTGCTACAAACATCAGGACTGGTTTTTTTGATCGAGCCGTATTTCAGCAATCTCACCAAGCGAATGGTAAAGGCTCCCAAACTCTACTTCCTCGATACCGGCCTGGCCGCCTATTTGACGCAATGGTCGAGTCCGCAAACTCTCGAAGCCGGTGCTGCCAGCGGTGCGTTTTTCGAGACATGGGTTATTACCGAGATCATCAAGAGTTATTGGCATAGCGGAAAAGTCGCACCAATCTACTATTACCGCGATAGCGACCAAAAGGAAATTGATCTGCTGATTGTTCAGGACGGTATGGTTTATCCGGTGGAAATCAAAAAGACATCCGCGCCGACAAAAAAAGATGTGCGACATTTCTCGGTGCTGAAAAATGCGAAAAAAATCAAAATGCCCATTGGCCCCGGTGCGGTATTGTGTATGAGCCAAACGCCAATGCCAATTACCGAAACGATTCAGGCATTCAATGTTAGTCAGATATAGTTAGCCTCCGAATAAGATTGCTTAAGGCCGCGTAAGGTTAAAGTAAGATTGCGCGGCTGTGGTGCTTGACCTCGACAACAAGTCGCCAAATGACATCACCAACACCCTCGGCTCCGCGCACGGCGGTTACTTCAAAGCCCGCGAGATCGTGCAGAACATCGTCTACCGCGAGTTGCTGCCGATGCTTAACGCAATCGCCGAGAACGGCGTGGCAATGAACTTTACCGGACAATCCTGCTGGCGATGGAGCGACCCATACCGCACGACTCTTCGCATTCACACAAAAGACGTAGGAGCTGATTGATGAGCGAACCTTTTATAGAAAAACATTTCGAGGTACTTCACGGAAAACTCGACCGGCTGGACGAGGCGATCCTTGTCAAGGGCCTGGTCAGCCACGACTACTCTGGCCAGGACCAAAGTCTACGAATCAGGACATGATCCGTGATCTGGTTCCGCGGATGACGAATCGCCCGCTCGCAACTTCCGCCATAACGTGGTGGGCTGGCGGCGCAGGTGTATGCCGGCGATCTGTTGAAGCATAGCCTGTTGCCGCTCAAGGGCAACTTGATAGTCAGCGCAACCGTCGCGGAGGAAAATGGCCGCAGCCTCGGTGTGCGGACGCTGCTGGAGCAGACGCTGCCGGATCTTGAGCTGAAACCAGACTATGTCGTGTTGGGCGAGCCGACGGGACTGGGCCTATACTACGGCCACGACGGCTGGATGGAGGTCGAAATCCACATTCGCGGAGCCAATCCCTTCCATGTCGACGACGCCGCTCACAGCATCTCGCGTGATCTTTGCGACAGCGCTGAGGCGTCCGATCGGTTTGCGTGGGTCGCGCAGAAGCCGAGGTACCAGAACACTTCGGGTGGCCGAGAAGCCGTCATCCAGACCGAGCGGCGGTTGACTACCTCGGAATCGGCGAACGACCTGATCCGCCAACTCAAGCACGAGGCTGAACTCGTAGTCCATGGCAGCAGTTCGGTAGCCGTGGAAATCGCCCTCTGCCAGGAATCCCAGCGGATGTACACGGGCAAGACCACGCTGGTGCGTCAACTGGTCAACGCCTGGAGTACCGACCCGTTCAGCCCGCTGGTTGAACGGGCGCGACAATCGCTATCGGCCGGTGGCTGCGAAGTGCGTCCCGGAAAGTGGGAACTGGACCGCTCGGGCATGGGTACGGCTGGCGGAGTACTGGTCAAGGAGTTCGACCTTCCGACGATCGGCTATGGCCCCGGAGTCGAGCAGCAGGCACATGCGAACGATGAATACGTTGAGACGGACAAGATCGCCCAAGCTATCTATGGCACGGCCTTGATTGCCCATGGGCTGATTGGTGTCCCGGTGTTCGGCTGGACTAGTGATGAAATCTAAACCGAGTGGGAGAAAATTACCATGAACATACTTGTGCTAAACTGTGGGAGTTCTTCGTTGAAGTATCGGCTGATCGCCATGCCGGGCGAGAAGGAACTGGCGGGGGGCGAGGCCCAGCGTGTTGGGCCGCCCACGGCTGAGCCGGCGAGAATCCACCACCGAGTCGCCGGGACCGAACAAGTCATAACAGTAGGCATGCCTGATCACGCGGCAGCATTCGATGAAGTCATTAGGTTGTTGGCGGAGTCAGGCGGACTGGCCCCCGACGTTCTCGGACACAGGCTCGTGCATGGCGGGGACAGATTCTGTGGCAGCACGATTATCGACGACGACATGGAGAGGCTCCATGCCGTCAAAGACATGGCTCCCCTGCACAATCCGCCGGCCATCGGCCTGATTGAGGCATGCAAGCGACGCTACCCGGACCTGCCACAGGTGGCGGTTTTTGACACAGCCTTTCACTCCACGATCCCCAGCTATGCCAGCACCTACGCGCTGCCGAAGACGGTTCGACGCGACTTGGAAATTCGCAAGTACGGCTTCCATGGCACCAGTCACCAGTACGTCGTCGCGGAAGCGGCGAAGCACCTGGGCAAGCCCCTGGAGCAACTCAATGCCGTCAGTTGCCACCTTGGCAGTGGCGGTGCAAGCCTGTGCGCGATCGTCAGAGGCCGGAGCGTGGATAACACTATGGGCTACTCGCCACTGCAGGGTCTAGTCATGAGCACCCGGTGTGGTGATTTGGATCCCGCCGTCACGCTGCAATTGCTGCACGATCATGTGACGGACATCGATGCTGTGGAGAAGGTCCTAAATCAGAAGAGCGGCATCTTGAGTCTCTCCGGTACGTCGGCGGACATTCGGGATGTGTTTGCCGGCATGTCGGTGGGCGGCAAAGACCAGGAAAGACTCAGGGAGATCGCCAGCCTGTATCTCTGGCGCATCCGCAAGTATCTCGGAGCGTACCTGGCGACGGTTGGAAAGCCGGACGCGGTGATCTTCACGGATACCATTGGCGAGACCATGCCAGCCGTCCGATACGCCCTGTGCGCCGATATGTGGTGGTTCGGTTTGCAGTTGGACCCACAACGCAATACATCGCCGGGCAAGCTCCCAGCCGATATCTCGGCCGACAACAGCCCTGTGCGTATTCTGGTGATTCAGACCAACGAAGAACTAGCTATTGCAAGGCAGACATATGACCTGCTCCAGACGAGCACCAATATCTCAGTGAGGATTTAACCATGAATACTCTTGTTTTGATACCTCGACTCCGGCGGCTCGAGTATGCGTTCTTTAGCGATGACGACCGAAAGGCATTATTGGAATCGCACTTAGACGGTTTGCCATCCGAGAAGGGGGCCATGATGGACACTCTCCGCAAAATTAGAGCGGACTGCATAATGTTCAACGCCGGTCCCCCTGATCTGGTGGTAATCCGCTCCGCCTACGGGGGTGCCGCTTTCGCACGGACAATGAGGGTTGACGTCGAAATGCTGTCTCGATTCGCGGACTTGGCTGCCAAGGCACCGATGCACGTACCGCCGGTCCACCTGTTGGCACAGGCCTCTTTGCAGGCGTTTATAGGCGCGGTCGTGGTCATGGCGTTCGAGACGGCCTTCTTCGTGGACTTGCCGGATCGGGAACGGCGTTACGGCATCGCCGATGACAGCGTGAGGCGATTTGGGTATCACGGGCTTTATCATCAGGCGGCCGGTACGGAGCGAGATGGCTGTCGGAGGAATGGGCCGACGCGGACGTTGTCGCTTTGCCTGGAGCCACAGCCGGAGTTGGCTGCGATTATCAACCATCAACCAGTCATGGTAACCAGTGGAGCCACGCCGCTGGAAGGTCTACCGGGCGAGACGACCTGTGGTGAACTTGACCCGGCGATTGTCTTGACGATGGCTCGAAACCTGGGCTGGAGCCCTGAACAGATCAATAATGTACTAACCCGACAGAGCGGTCTTTACGCTCTCTTGGGCCGACCTTCCCATCTAGGCGATCTGCTGGGATCATACAATTGGTCCATGAAAGAAGGTGGGTTTCCCGCCGCCGATGACGGCACGCCCGGCGCGGCTTACAACATCTTAGCCTATCGTATCCTTCTGGTCGCCGGAGCAGGAGTCGCCACCATGGGTGGACTGGACCGGATCGTCCTGTCAGGCAGGTACACCGACCAGGGCCGCGACCTGGGCCAATGGCTGGCCGAGAAACTTCGCTCCGCGGATGCAGATATGGAACGCCCCAAGGTCGTCCTTTGCAGGACGTCCCTGTCACGCATTCTGGCCGATCAAGGAGTGGTTGCCGCGTATGAGGACAACGACCCGTTGCGACGGTTTTCCAGCACGACGGCACCGCATGGCAGCCATGCACCACCGTCGATGCAGAACCGGACATCGTAACCGACTACGGCTGTCCCTGCCGAAAACTTCGTCTGTGATGGGAAACCGGGAAATTCGGATTGATGAAGATACGGAATCCGGTTGTCCCCAGATTGGGCCAAATCGCCTTGTTTGAAATGCTGCTGCCGTGGGCTGAAAACCAGCGAGAGTAAACTACTCTTTACGACCACGCAATTACCAATGCCGTCCGCAAGGCCTTCCCGCCGCCGGCTCCGCTGGCCAAGCATGAGGGCGAAACCCTGAAACGATACCAGGCCCGCCTGACCGATGAGCAGTTGGCCGAGATCAAAACATGGTACAAACAATTCCACTGGCACCCGCACCAACTGCGACATAACGCCGCCACGGAACTGCGAAAAGAATTCGGCCTCGAAGCCGCCAGAGTAATCCTCGGCCACCGCTCGGCGGCGATAACCGAAGTCTACGCAGAAATGGACCGGCAAAAAACCATCGATGCAATGATGAAAGTAGGATAGCCCCGAATAAGATTGCGTAATGGGCTTGCATTGCGTAACCTCTAGCAAGACAAGCGGTTATAGATTTAACTCCTGGACATGTCCAACGGTATGCCCATTCATCATGCTTGCTTTTTAGAATTAAACTTGCTTTTTATGCTTGCTTTTTAGAAACTACCGTGATATTGTATGGCTTCTATATAGAATCGCAAAGACGCTAACATGGCTGCTTTTTAGAATCAAGAATCATGCAGGAGCCAGAAAATGAAACGACTCACGGAAGCAAAATTGCTGAAATGGAAAGATTCTCCTCGCCGAAAACCTCTAATCGTTCGAGGCGTAAGGCAAGTGGGAAAAACCTGGCTGATTAAACAGGTTCTGGTTAATCATTTTGATCGCATTGCAGTTGTTGATTTTGAAGCACGACCAGATGCCGGAATACACTTTGAGGAAAATCTTGTTCCACAGCGAATTCTCAAAGCCCTTGAATTTATCACCGGTCGAATTGTACCCGGAAAAACATTGTTGTTTTTTGATGAAATTCAGGCCTGCCCCAAAGCCATTGCAGCGCTGCGTTACTTTTATGAAGAGATGCCAGAACTTCATGTTGTCGCAGCGGGTTCGCTACTGGAATTTGCGTTTGGGCAAATATCAGTTCCTGTGGGTCGCGTACAATACCTGCACATGTCCCCAATGACGTTTTATGAATACTTGCTTGCTGGCGATAAGGAGGTGCTTGCGGAAAATTTGCTTTTGCACCCATCGGAAATATCGCCTGCAGTTCAAGATGTTATTTTGCGTGAGCTGAAAAATTATTTCCTTGTCGGTGGAATGCCGGAGGCAGTCAAGACATATTGGCAGAGCAATTCTTTTCTTGAAGCTTTTGAAGTGCAGGATGACATTCTCAAGTCGTACCAGCAGGATTTTCATAAGTACACTCCGAAAGTGTCGGTAAGCTGCTTAGATCGAGTGTTTGCTAAAACCTCTGAATCTGTGGGGCATCAACTCAAATATACCCATCTTGATGAAGACCATAGTTACCAGACCAATCACAAGGCATTTGATCTTCTATGCAAAGCGAAAATCATTCAAAAGGTTTCATCCTGCACCCCATCAGGATTACCCTTAGCCGGTTCCGTCAAGAGGCGTTTTAAAGCTTGCATGCTTGACATTGGCTTAATGCAACGGCTTTGTGGAATAGATTCGTATAAAGAAATGAGCGGGGATAATCTTCTTTCAATGTATCGCGGTCAACTAGCTGAGCAGTTTGTCGCGCAAGAGCTGCTCGCCTGGCATAGCGAGAAACTTTACTATTGGTCTCGCTCCGCTAAGAGTTCCAATGCTGAGGTCGATTATCTGACGGTTCGTGAAGGCAAAATTTACCCAATCGAGGTCAAAAGCGGCTCAGCGGGACGACTCAAGAGCTTGCATCTGTGCCTTGAAACCTATCCGAATTGCGAACAAGGTTGGGTATTACAGGATGGGCCGTATCAGGAGTTGCCTGAGCAGAAATTAGTATTCTGGCCGCTGTATGCTACGCCGCAACTCGGCGACCGCAGCCAGTTGCCACTATAATTCCTGGCGAATTCGGTTGATATCGTCTTCGACGCGATGATGAAGGTGGGATAGCCTCCGAATAAGATTGCTTAAGGTCGCGTTTAACAAGGTTAAAATAGGATTGCGCAGTTAATGTACTTTTGCAAGGCCCGGAATGCTCAATAATTCCGGGCCTTTTTTCCTTCCCGGTGGGCGGAGGCGCAACCTTATGCGCCCCTTAATTCAACCTCAAATTAACCTTGCGCAAGGTTAATTGAACCTCATCGCAACGGCCAATCTTAAGCGCCCCTTATGCGCCCCTTGTGCGCCCGCAAAGTTCCGCCAATTGGCCGATGATTACATTCGCCGAGAGACAAGGAGCAATGGATATGCGAATCGATGCGACAACTGAAAACCTGCTGGGCCTGAGCGAGGCGGCGAAGCTGCTGCCGCGGATCAACGGCCGAAAGGTGGCGACGTCCACACTATGGCGATGGTGCCGCGCCGCCACGGAACTGCGAAAAGAATTCGGCCTCGAAGCCGCCAGAGTAATCCTCGGCCATCGCTCGGCGGCAATAACCGAAGTCTACGCAGAAATGGACCGGCAAAAAGCCATCGACGCAATGATGAAGGTGGGATAGGTGTATCCATACCGAAAAGGGCCTGGCGATACTCGGCGGCAAGACTGGCAAAGCGGCTGATTGATACAAGCCGAGCGACGGCGGCTTCCAGCCCGACTAGACGCGAGAGGGCACACCCCGGCATAGGTGGTCACGGTCTGAGTTTACTCTGAAATGCCGAAACAAACAATGTTCGTAAATGCCTGAAAATAAAGGTCGGCAGAATTTTCGTGAGGCACACCTCTTGGATAAAAATCGGGGTAAATCGGGAAGTTGACAAAAAAAGCCTTGACCTGAGCGAAAAAGGCTGGTATTATCTACTTAGTTGATATATTGATATGTCGAGTTACTGCATGAGGAAAAGCAATTGAGTCCTGGAACTACAAAAAAGCTCGAATTGGATCCGGTGCCTCTCTACTACCAACTCAGGGAGAGGATAAGACAGGATATTCTGTCCGGAAAGCTTCAGGCCGGCAGCCGGGTTTCGTCGGAACGGGAGTTATGTGAGGCTTACGGCGTCAGCCGGATTACGGCTGTCCGCGCTCTGACGGATCTTGTCAAGGAAGGGCTGCTCTGTCGAAATCAGGGAAAGGGAACTTTCGTAGCCGATAGCACCGCCGGCAAGTCAAGCACCGTTGCTGTTCTCATTCCGGCCAAGGCTGAATTGCCCTATTATGATCCTCAAATGTTGTTAAGCATTGAGGACGAAGCCCACAAGGCCGGCTACAACGTCATGTTCTGCAACACCTCCAACGATATACATAAGGTTGATTCATATCTGGAGAAGCTGTTGCAGGAAAAGATCGCAGGCATCGTCTATGTTCCGGTGGCTATTCCAAGCGGATACTATGAGGAAAACATAGGGCGAATCATTCGTCTTCGCAGCGCGGGCGTGGAGGTAGTCCTTTGCGACCGCAATTTCCTGAATGTCCCGGAGGACGTAGTCGGCTTCGAGTTGGACTGCGTCTATTCGGACGACATCAGGGGCAGCATCGAACTCACGCAGCACCTTCTCGACAACGGGCGAAAGAAAATCGCCCTCATCTGCCCGCCCATGGATTCCAACATCAAAAACCGTATTGTCGGATATCGAAAAACCCTGGCTGACAACGATATTCCCTACTTCAGCGAACTGGTCAGGTTCGTCGAGTCATACGATCCCCAAGAAATAGCGGACGTTGTTGATAAGCTTGTGAAATTGCCCGACAGGCCCGACGCCATCTTCGCTACCAACGACAGAATAGCCGTGATGGCGATGAACGCCCTGGCTGAAAAGGGCATTTCCATACCGCAAGAGATAGCCATTGCAGGTTATGACAATCAGGAAATGGGACAATACCTTGATTGCCCACTGACGACGGTGGACAGAGACCGTGCGGAAATGGGTCGTGTTGCGATGGAGCTTCTGCAGGAGCGTATCGCGGGCACGCGAACGACACCGCGACACGTTGCCCAGCCGACAAAGTTAATCGTACGCGAATCATGCGGAAGTCCGTCAAAAAAGCACAAACAGGCATATATAGCGACACCGAACAAAAGTCAAAAGGGGGCAAAGCCTATGATAACGTGAGAATTATTACTGCAGCGTCCGCCGGCCTTGGTTTTCTCCGTGGGGAGAAAAGGGTACAGCGGATGGAAAGTCGGCAAGTTGCCCGGTGCAGGGCTAATGAACCGAAGGAAGGCAAAAAAGGAGTAGTAACATGAAAAAAGTAATTGCATTGACGATGTTGTTGGCGATGGCGGGTTTCCTGTCTCCGGCGGCTGCGGATACATGGACCCAGACATCACGCACGGATTTCGAGGCGAACACTTCTACCCACATGGAGCTATCGAATATCCAGGGCAGCGCCACGATAGACAAGGACCCGTACATAATCGACACGTTCGAATCCGGCGTAGGAAGCTGGACTACCTCAGGTACTGGGGCCTCCCTTGCATCAACGACCGATTGCATGCAGGGTACACAGGCTATGAGGTTCTATAACCTGGGCAACTTCTACCAGGCGAATCGTGCTGGTCTTTCGGCTGATACCAGCGTCTACACTTCGATTTCTTTCTGGGCCAAGGAAGTGAATCCTGTTGATTACATCAGGACTTACCTCTACGGCAGTACCGGCACGAGGCAGTACCCAAACCAGGCACTCGGGAGTTCCTGGACCCACTACAACCTCGCCAGTACGTCAATAGGTACCGCGACATCTTACAGGCTTCAGTGCCACTACGGTACCGGCGAGATATTCATGGATGACCTGAAGCTCGAGAAGGCCAATTATGTTTTAAGTGCCACCATGACCTCGACGGAGATCGACAATATGGGCGGGGCGAGTTGGGATACACTCAATTACACTGCAACGACCCCCGTAGGATCGGGTTTCTCCGTCGATATCGAAGGACATAACGGTACGGCGTGGGTGGATATCGGAACCTATGGAAACGGTGCCGACCTTTCCGGCATATCAGTGTCGACTTACGGTAAAATAAGGCTGGAGGGTAACTTCACCTCCACCGACGGATCTGCCACGGCGCAGTTGGATAATTGGTCGGTCGATTACACCGTTCCAGAGCCGGCGACGATGGCGTTGCTGATGCTCGGTCTTCCGTTGGCCCTTCGCCGCCGAAAGAAGTAAAAAGAATTTCCGTTTCTCTTTTTCATCTTGCTGGTGTGTCGGGGCATGGCAGTTTCGTGCCCCGGCACGCTACTCCTGCCGTCGCAAACGGCAGGGACAAACGACAAAGATGTTTTTGGTGTGATGTGATATGTAAGCCCTTCGCCAAAAGAGTATGTTTTTGGGATTGGCAATTGATAATTGCCAAGTGCCGGCTTGTTTTCGAGTTACGAGTTTGAGGAATTGGCATCATGAATAACCGTCTATCGAAATTCGACCGTTCGCCTTCGCTCACGGCGGACAATCGTCAATCGCGTGGATTTACCCTGATTGAGCTTCTCGTCGTAATCGCCATCATCTCGCTGCTGGCGAGCATCCTTCTGCCGTCGCTGAACCGGGCCAGAGACCTGGCCAAGCGGATAACCTGCGGAAGCAATCTCAAGCAGATCGGCATCAGCATGAAGATATATGCCGGGGACAATGGCACAAAGTACCCCCATGCCAACAGGAATAACTGGCCTGTAGGGCATTTCTACCCCGCGAATCCCGGCTTCCTTGCGTTGGTTCCAGATTATGTCCCCGCAGTAGAGACCTTCTTTTGTCCAACCAACACGCGCTTCAGACCGGAGTATTATTGGCCTTATCAGGGCAATGCCGAGGTAGTCTTCGCCGGCTACTGTTATTGGGCGAACTATATAGTCGAAGACTTGACGGAAGATGATGTGGCCTGCAGCCTGAAGTCGTCAGGAGATACGGTGATGGCCTCCGATATAATGACAAAAAATGTCCCTTCGTGGAACAATCACAGCCAGGGGGATTTCCAAGGCGGAAACGTCCTGTACAACGACGGCCACGTCGAATGGGTAAACGGAGACCAGACGGAGTTGAGGCGCGACCGGGCTGGAAGAGATTTCTGGTTCTGAACAGTATATTTAATACAAAACACTAAGGATTTCTGGTAATAGCAGAGATCGACAGGATGCATGAGCCAAGCTGAAACGGGTTTAATCTCGTGTATCCTGTTTGTCTCTGCTTTTTTAGACGCTGGAGAAACAAAGGAATTATTATGAAAGAGACAATCGCGGAAGTTTTCGGGCAATTCAGGCAATTGAAGATACTCGTGGCGTTCAGCCTTGTATTGGTTGCTTTGTGCCCCGCGGCGGTGTTGGCGCAGAATTCGAGTGGTAGAATAACGTTGCGTGTAGAGGCCGAGACGCTGGCCAGGGGTAAGTGGCAGACAAAAAAGGCCACTACGGCTTCCGGTGGAAAGTTTCTCCTTGGAAATTCGGCCGGCGGACCGCTTAAAACCAGCATCAAGCTGCCCCGCATGGGAAAGTATCATGTGTGGGTCAAGGTATTGAATATGGGCCGCTCTAACCGCCGCGGCAGGATAACTGTTAACGGCAAGGCCTCGAGTGTTTTGGGGGGCCAACTCCACCTCCATGGCTGGAAATGGTACAACCTCGGTACATATAATTGCGACAAGCTGAATCTCGTGTTGGAGGCCCTTAATGCGGCACCGGCAGATACGTGGTTCGACGCGTTTTACATTACCGAAAGCCCCGAACCGCCCGGACAGGTTATTATCGGAAGCAGTAAGCCGGTGTGGATATGGTCGAAGAACGAAACGCCCGACGATTCGACCGTTTACTTTCGCAAGGGCTTTTTGCTGACAGGCAAGGCGAGAGAAGGCAAAGTATACATTCGCGCGAGCGGGGCTTACGTTATTTATATCAATGGTCGGAAGGCCGGCAGAGGCGATAACTGGAAGGGGTTCGCCGAATACGACATCACGCCTTATCTACTTGTCGGCAGAAACGTTCTGGCAGTGAGTTGTCGGCGTGGAGAAGGCCCGGGAGTTCTTCTGCTCAAGGGCACGATTAAACCAGTCTCAGGCAAGGAAATATCTTTGCGCAGCAGCCATGAGTTCCGTGTTTCGCGGAAGAAGCAAAATGGCTGGAACCGGCAGGGTTTTGACGACTCCGCCTGGTGGGGCGCGAAAGAATTTACGGAAAATCGCCTCAGGAAATTTACCGTTACCGAGAAGCAATTATTCGAATCGCTCAACCTGGATTATCCGGGCTTGGAAAAGGTCAAAGCCGCTTTCAACAAGAGCGATCTCCCCACGGCAAGGAAGGAACTTCTGGAGCATTTCAAGACCCGCACCAAGCCAACGTATTACTCTAACTGGCGGAAGAAAGATGAAATAGTAAAGCTTATCAACGAGAAATTTCCGAAACACTTCCAGAAGCTGATAATAGAGGCCGATTCCGTCATGACCCATATTTTTACGTTTGAGGGCGACAAACGGGACGTTGGCAAGAATGTTAATTGGATGCAGGACAGCCCCGGCGGAAACAAATCCTGGGCACAGATAATAAGCAGGTTTTGCTTTGCCGCCCCTCTGCTGTCAGCCTATTGGGCAACCGGTAACGAGAAATACTCCCGCGAATACATCTACCTTGTAAAGGATTGGGTAAAGGACAACCCCAGGCCATTATTGACGGTCGGCAGGAGGTCTTGGTCACGCGAATTGGCTGCGACACCGCTGAAAGGCTGGACAAGCCTCAACACCGGGATCAGGACAAAAGCATGGGTGGACGCATATAGTCATTTATTCGCATCGCCATCGTGGCAACCGGAAACCAACACGCTTTTTCTCCGAAGTTTGCTGGAACAGGCGGAGTATTTATTTGAGGTTCAGTTGCATCGAGGTAACGCAACCGGCGGCAACTGGCAGGCGTTCGAGTGCAGCGGGCTGCTCTCCGTGGCGGTTATGTTTCCGGAATTCAAAAAGTCAAAAATCTGGAGGGACAAGGTCTATGATATCCTGAACCTTAAACTCCAAAAAGAAGTGTATGACGACGGGGGGCACTGGGAGTTGAACACAGGCTATCAGGGGTGTGTAATGAGGGCATTGTTTGACTCGATTCTTCTTGCGAAAAGGAATGGAATAGAGCTTCCGCCCGGATACTTGAAGAGATACGAGAAGATGTTCGACTACCTGGCTGCTACGTCGATGCCGGATTCCACCTGGCCGCGGAGAGGAGACGGGCCTATAAGCCCGGGAGGGGGAAGGGGCTTTCTGATGAGAGGCGCCCTGCTGTTCGGTCGGGGGGACTTCAAGTTCCTCGGCTCCAAACCATCAGCGAAAGAGCTTATGCTTTTTGGCCATGACGTGTTTAAAAAATATCAGACTATTAAAGTGCGTAAGCCTTCTTTCACGTCTATCGCACTGCCGAATTCTCAGCACGTAATAATGCGGACCGGTTGGGACAAGGACGGCCTGTATCTGATGCTCAACTGCGCACCATGGGGAGGTTGTCATTCCCATCCGGATCACCTGAACATCGACGTTTACGGCTACGGTCAACTGCTGATTACCGATTCGGGAATGCCCTGCTACGACTGGAAAACTGCAGGAACTTTTTGCAAAAAAACCAGGGCGCATAATGTGATAATGATCGACGGCAAGGAACAGCCTCGCCAGGCCAAGCCCAATCCGACCGTCGAGACGTTCATAACCACGACGAATTTCGACTTCGCACAGGGCCTGCTGCAAAACTACACTGGGACGAAGCAACAGCGGTCGATTGTCTTTCTCAAGCCGGATTACTGGATCATGGTCGACCGACTGGACGAGATGAAGCCACAAGCGAAACCGAAAAAACACGACGTCAAACAACTGTTCCACTTCGCGCCTACAATTCTCACGACGGATGAGAAAACAAAGGCCGTGCATACCAGCTACGCCCGGGGCAACGTCCTGCTGGTCCCGGCTGGGGCGAAAGGCGTAAAGCTTGTCGAAAAGCAGGGCTGGGTCGCCTTCAGCCGCTCGTATATGCCCAAGGCGCCATACGTGGAATACCAGCGGCAGGGAATCTTCCCGATGGTCATGCCGATGGTTATCTATCCATACCCCGGAAAACAATGCCCGCCGCCGATTACCACGAAACTTCTCGCCGTCAGCAGCGACGGCAAGCCCATCGCCACGACCGAGGCAATCTGCGTGAAAGTGGAACGTGAAAAAACTGGGACGGATTATTTCATCCTGAGCTGGGTAAGAGCAAAGACGCTGACCTGCGAGGGCATATCATCAGACAGCCGGGCTTGTTGCCTCAGGTACGATTCGGAAGGCGAAATAACCAGCGCTTTCTTGGCCGGCTGCAAAAAAATCGCCGATAAAAACGGGATTATCATAGAAGCCGACAAGGTATTGAAAAAGTGCGACGTGCAATATCGTCGTAACATAATTATAGTGGAAACCGATGCCGGCGCTAGCCTCAAAGTGCGAGCATCCGGCAGGAGCAAAGCCATCGTGAATGGGAAAGAAACGATAATCCCCGCCGGTGCGAAAGTCATTGAAATAAGGGTACAATAACACTGATGGTAATTGAATTTTCAACAATCAAACGATATTGGTTTCCGGTTGTCGCGATACTGCTTTACGCCCTGTTGACTTATATGGTTTTTAGTGGTGTGGACGAAGATGAACCGGGCAAGATAACGCTTCGCTTCGGTGTTGGCAACGATGCCACTACAATTGCGATTGCCAAATCGCAAGCCAGGGCCTTCGAAGCAATGCATCCCAACGTTCGGATCAAGGTCCAGCCGGTTAACGATCAGGGGATACTTGTTTTAACAGCCGGCAAAGTCGCCCCGGATGTGTTCACGACATGTGATGTGATGATCAATGACCTGGCGAGGGGTAAGGCTGCCGTTGACCTTGGCCCGGTTATCGAACAGGACAAGGACTTCGACGTCAACGATTTTTATCCTGAAATGCTTGCCCTTCTCACGAACAAAGGCCGGCTGTACGGTCTGCCGCGTGAGCTGTCCATTGTCATGCTTTATTACAACAAGACGATGTTTGAAAAGTTCAACGTCAAGTTGCCTGAGGACGGCTGGACGTGGCAGGATTTTCTGAAGGCAGCCAAACAGTTGACGAAAGACCTCGATGGTGATGGCCAGATAGATCAGTACGGTTACATCGGTTTTCCCGGTTGGCAGGCGGCGCAGCACATGTGGGTTTGGCAGAATGGCGGCAGCATATTCAATGAAGATTTGACCAAATGCACAATCAACACGCCCGAGGCTGTCGAGGCGTTCCAGTTTTTCTACATCGACCTGATTCAGAAGTACCATGTTTCTCCTTCCCGCAAGAGCATGACCGGCGGCGGATCGATTGACGAGTTCATGGGCAGACGCGTGGCGATGCTTCTGGGAATCCGTCAATTTGTGCCGAAGCTGAGGCACACCAAAGGCTTCGAGTGGAGCGTGGCCCCCATGCCGCGTGGCCGGTATAAAGTCGCTACCAGCGGAACCGCCGGTTATGCAATCAGCCCGCAAACCAAACACCTTCCGTTGGCGTGGAAGTTCCTGAAGTTTCTCGTTAGCCGGGACGGCCTGAAGCTCCTTGTTGAAAAGGGTTATATCGCTCCTCCACGGCGATCCATGGCCAACTCGAAGATGTTTCTCAACGCCACTCCCCCGCGTAATAACCGTGTCTTTATCGAAGCGGCGGAGGAAGGCTACGTCCGCCATGTGCCGATGGTAAACCACTTCAATGAAATCAACGCCATTATCAAACGCGAAATGGACGCGGTGTATTACGGTAAGCAGACGACTAAGCAGGCATGCAACAAGATAAAACGACAGGCGGACAAACTTCTATGCGACTGAGGCTGAGTCATAAAAAACGAGAATGGCTGACGGCGGTGCTATTTCTGGCGCCGAACATGACCGGCTTTTTGATCTTTACGTCACTGCCGGTCATTGCCGCGCTTGCGCTGTCGGCAACGAAATGGGATATGCTGACGCAGCCACGCTTCGTAGGCCTGGACAATTTTATCAAGCTGCTGGGCTTCCACCAGACGGAAGACGGCCTGGTGGCCAATGACCCCCTGTTCTGGAAATTCCTTTTCAACACGATGTTTTTCATGCTCGCAATTCCCTTCAGCATGTTGGGATCGCTGGTGTTGGCGATGGGGATGAATCAGAAGCTGCGAGGGGTGGTCGGTTACCGCACGATATTTTTCATCAGTTCCATCTGTCCGGGCGTGGCGATTTGCATTTTGTGGAGGTGGATGTTCCACACCGACTTCGGCCTGATCAACAACTATATCGCAGCCGTCGGAAATGCGTTCGGTTTCGAGTGGCGCGGGCCGGGATGGCTGACCGATCCAGCCTGGGCCAAGCCTGCACTGATGATGATGGGATTCTGGGTCGCCGTCGGCGGGACAAACATGATTCTTTACCTGGCTGCGCTCCAGGGAATTCCGCAAAGCCTATACGAAGCAGCCAGCATAGACGGGGCCGGGGCATGGCAGAAATTCCGAAAAATCACGATTCCGATGGTAAGCCCGACGACTTTTTTTATCGGCATCATGTCGATAATCGCGGGATTCCAGGGTGGATTTATGGCTGCCTACGTCATGACCAAGGGCGGGCCTAACGGCGCGACGACTACCCTGGGATATTACATCTACCAGAACGCATGGCAGTGGCTGAAGATGGGCTACGCCTCGGCCGTTGCGTGGGTTCTGTTCCTGCTCATCCTGATAGTAACACTGATAAGTTGGAAATACGGAGGCCGGCGAGTTGAATACTAAAAAGAAAATCATCCTGTATCTACTCCTGACTGCCGGCGCAGCCCTGATGCTCTCGCCGCTGCTATGGATGGTCAGCACGTCGCTGAAGGATCCCGCCAACGTGATGAAAATGCCCCCCGAGTGGATACCCGATCCGGTTCGCATCGAGAATTACTCCGAAGCCTGCCAAGCCATTCCGATGGGCCGGTTCTATCTCAATAGCCTGTTCATCGCGATAACAGTTACTGTTTGCCAGGTAATGACCAGCGCCATGTCCGCTTACGCCTTCGCCCGTATGAAATTTCCGTTGCGGGACAAAATGTTCTTCGGCTATCTCGCAACGCTCATGATTCCCGCGACAATTACCATGATACCGGTGTTTATCCTGCTTCAGCAACTGGGTTGGATCGATTCGTACAAGGCCCTCATTATACCGGGTATTTTTTCCGCATACGGCACGTTCATGCTGCGACAGTTTTTCATGACGATTCCAGTTGATCTGGAGAATGCCGCGAAAATAGACGGTTGCGGGCACTTCCGGATTTTCTTCAACATTGTTCTGCCACTTTCCAAGCCCGCACTTGCAACGCTTACGGTTTTTACGTTCATGGGTAACTGGAGGAGTTTCATCTGGCCGCTGATTGTTACGCAATCCATCGAAAAGAAAACCCTGCCTGTCGGACTGACCGCCTTCCAGGGCCAATATTCGGGCGACTGGCACCTCCTGATGGCAGCGTCCGTCGTAGCAATCGTACCGGTTGTCATTGTCTTTATTTTCAACCAGAAGCATTTCGTAAAGGGCATAAAACTCAGCGGTTTCGGCGGAACGTAAATTATGAGTAAGGCTTTTGCAAATTGGCGTGAGACGTCTCATACCAGATTCAATACCTGTTCCACACGAGGTGTCCCTGCCGAAAACTTCGTCTGCTATGGAAAACCGGTTGATGAAAAAACAAAAGGCGGGAAAGCAGTCACTGGATTGGCTGTTAACCAGAAAACGCCACGTCGACCACCGATTCGGACGAAATTCCGATCCTTTCGCACTACGGCAAGCGACCGTAATTCTCTTGGTAACCTGATGTTATGACACAGTTAAAGTTTGAAAACCGTATGAAATGGGGAGGTCGTAAGTAGTCGTCCCGGAAAAAGTGGTTTGGCCCTGTATTTTTAGGAGTCAATGCGGCTGA
>JAIORC010000011.1 GCA_021108335.1 Phycisphaerae bacterium | reverse complement strand
TTCGAAGCCGGCTGCGCCGAGCGGGCGGGGCGGAAATACGGCATCGCCGTCAACAGCGGTACAAGCGGGCTGCACCTGTGCGTAAAAGCCCTGGGCATCTCCGACGGCGACGAGGTCATCACTACGCCGTTCTCGTTCATCGCCACGACGAACTGCGTCCTCTTCGAGCGGGCCAAGCCGGTATTCGTGGACATCGACCCGGAAAGCTACAACATGGACCCCGCCGCCGTCGCCGCAGCCATCACGCCGCGAACCAAGGCTATCCTGCCGGTGGAGGTTTTCGGCAATACCGCCTACTTCGACGAATACGAGCGAATCGCCCGCGAGCATAGCCTGGGGCTGATCGAGGATTGCTGCGAAGCCCTCGGCGGCGTACTTGGCGACAGGCCGGCTGGGAACTTCGGCGATTGCGGCGTGTTCGCCTTCTATCCCAACAAGCAGACGACCACCGGCGAGGGCGGCATGGTCGTAACCGACAGCGAGGAAATCCGCGACATGTGCGTTTCGCTGCGTAACCAAGGCCGGGCCACCGAAGCCTGGCTCAGCCACGCACGACTGGGCTATAACTATCGCATGAGCGAAATCACCGCCGCCATCGGCGAGGTACAGATTCAACGGCTGGACGAAATTCTCGCCAAACGCCGCCAGGCAGCCGGGCTGTACGACAACGCCCTTGCCGATCTCGTCCAAGCCGGCGACATCCACCTGCCGCCGATGACGGACCGCCCCAGGGCGAGCTGGTTCGTCTACGTAATCCGCCTGGCGGACAGGTTCACCGAAGCCAACCGCGACGCGATACTCGAAAAACTCCGAGCCGCCGGCATCGGGTGCAATAATTATTTCGTGCCGATCCACACCCAGCCGTACATAATGGAAGCCTTGGGCACAAAGGCCGGCGACTTCCCGATAACCGAACGAATCGCCGAGCGAACCATAGCCCTGCCCTTCTTCGCAAACCTCGGCGAAGAGCAGATTGGGCGGATTAAAGATGTGTTGCAAAAAACAATAAATACTCTGGGGTAAATTATGACCGCTGAAGCCACTGATATACATATTCGAGAGATGCAGCCATCTGATGCATCCAGCATCGCCGGCTTGCATGAAACCGAAATTGACTTCGGTTTCATAAGTACTTTGGGAGTGCGATTTTTAACCCATCTCTATTCTGCCATGCTTCAATCCGATGAAACGGTTATTTTTACGGCTGAGGCGAAAGGCCTGGTGGTCGGTTTTTGCGCCATCTCCAAAAACGTCGGGAAGATGTACAAAACCATCATTCGAAAAAAATGGTGGGTTTTTTGCATTCTTTTGCTTCCCAAATTATTTTCAATAAAAGTAATCGCGCATTGCTACGAAACTCTTCGATATCCAGATCGTGAAGATACACTTGATTTGCCGGAAGCAGAATTGATATCGATAGCAGTATCAAAAAAATGGGCTGGCCAGGGCATTGGAAAATTATTGACCAATCAGGCCATTTCCAGGCTTCGAGATTGGGGAGTCCCCCGCGTACGAGTAGCCGTTCTGGACTCAACCATAACCGCCAATAAATTTTACCCCAAAGTAGGCTTTAAATTCCATTCCCAGATCACAAATCATGGTCGACTGCTGAATATTTACATCCTCGACATGGAACAAACTGATATTGGATAATATATGAGACATGCAATTACGATAGACGTCGAAGATTGGTATCAGTCAACTTTTGATCCGAATGCCGAGCTGTCGGAACGTTTTGAACGGAACACAATGAATGTGCTTGAGGTTTTGGCAAAACACAATGTTTGCGGCACTTTTTTTGTGCTTGGGCTTGCGGCAGAAAAGTCCCCGCAAATTGTAAAAGCCATAGCCGGGGCTGGGCACGAAGTCCAAAGCCATGGCTACGGCCATCTTGAAGTTTTCAAGCAAACTGAAGACGAATTCAGGCAGGACATTCAACGGGCAAAAAAAATGCTCGAAGACATGACGGGCCAAGAGATATTTGGCTACCGGGCACCCTCTTTTTCCATCGACGATACCCGAACACCGTGGGCTTTGGACGTATTGGTGGAAACTGGCCATCGCTATGACTCGTCCATTTTTCCTCTTAAAAAGTCCCGATACGGGATTGACAACTATCCTCCATCACCACAAATCGTTGAAACCGCAAAAGGGAATCGCCTCGTTGAAGCTCCCGTAGCATGCTTCGATTGGCTGGGCAAACGGCGAGCTGTCGGTGGCGGAGGCTATTTCAGGCTCCTGCCATACTGGGTTATCCGAAAAGCCTGGCGACAATGCGAAAAAAATGGACGCCCCGGAATTACATACATGCACCCATACGAATACGACCCATCGGAAATGGACGCTTTCAAGGATAAAGTTTCCCTCAAGATGCGTCTCCACCAAGGTCTCGGGCGTAAAGGCTTTCCCAATAAAGTAGATCGCCTGTTACATGATTTTGAATTCGCCAGTCTAAAGGATATTCTTGCCAAATTTCTGGCGAAACTGCCGTGAAATTTGTGATACTGTTGGGTTCTGAGAGTTTCATTGTAATTGTGAACAGTTTACATATAATGTTGGGGCAAATGAAAAATAATAACTCAAGGAAACTGCCATAATGGAACAAACGCATAAAGAAAAGGTCAAAAGCTATTGGACTCATATTGCCAACGAATGGGACGATCTATATGAGTCCAAGACATCATTGGGACGTTGGTTTAATCGGGTTTTTCGCAAAGCCATTTTTATGCGTGTTGAGGAGGCATTAAAAGCCTGCCTCGATAATTCGTGCAAAACGGTTCTTGATATAGGATGCGGAAGTGGAAGACCTGCCTGTGTGATGGCAAAGAGTGCGGTTGAACAAATCACGGGCATTGATGTTGCAACATCAATGATTGGTCTTGCCAACAAACTGGCACAGGAGAATGGGCTGGCGGATAAATGCCAATTCATGGTTGCTGATTTTTCTGAGACCTCTTACGAAAAAACTTTCGACGCCGTCATTGCTCTTGGCGTTCTGGATTATGTGGACGATTCTGTGGCATTCCTTACCAAGATGCGAACGTCAGCGAAAAAGATTATCTTTTTTTCAGCGCCTAAACCCACGTTAGTCCGTTCCCCGCTGCGAAAAATTCGCTACACATTTCGAAAATGTCCTATCACATTTTACACTCGCGCAAAGCTTGACAAGGTCATGAAGGGTGCCGGATTCCATCGATTCGACATAAAACCATTAACAGGTGCTGGGTACATGGTAATCGGTTATTGTGACTAAGAGTACCTCTCGCAACAAATCTCGATACAAGTAATCGTACAGACCCATTTAGCGGGTGGCATGGCGACACCGTAAGGGGTCGCCATGGGGTATAACACAAGCGATTTTGCTTGCAGAAGCGCTGGTTATGCAATTCGTGGCATAACAATTTTCCGGCATATCTCCCCGTAATTCCCGTTATGCTGCAAGCTGCATAACCTACAGCTACAGCCTACTAGGCAGGCCTTTAGAGGTTCCCTTTATTTTGCGAGGGAACGCTGCCGGGTGGATTGCTTTGCCCATAATATCGCACCGCCGGCAAGTGCTACGCCCAGCCAGAGCAACATCGCCCATAGCGGCTCGGGGACAATCGCGGGGTTCCGACTCGCCGCAGCCGACCAGACAAACGTCGCCGGGCAGCTATGCCATATCCACCCAGCCGAAACGGGCGGGAGAAACTCGATGAAAATATAATACAGGCCGACCTGCCCCACCGTAATCGCCAACAGCCCCGCCAACACGCAGGAACGCAAGACATTTCCTTGCCTGCCGGCAAGCAGCCAACCAGCCAGCCAACCCAGCGGACAGAACGCCGCCACCGCCAAAGCCGTCCGCAGACAATCGGTAACCGTCGCGTCGGCAAGCCATCCGGCTGCGATGTAAAACGGCACGGCAACTATAAACAGCCCAAGGGTTTCGACGATTTCATGTCTCAATCTCGACTGCCGGGGGCGGTGGGAGGATGTGCGGTTTCTCGAATCGCGGAACACCTGCACGAGCGGGCTTACCAGCAGGAACCAGATCACCTGCCCGACGGCGAGGGTTTGGAGCGTCGGCAGCGGAGCGGAGCGGAAGTCCGCCTTTGGGGGATAGATCGTATCCGGCCAGAGTCCCGCAGCCAGGGCTGCCAGACACAGCAGCAGATAAATCACCCCAGCCGGCTGCCAGAGAAGCCCCAGCCATGGATTTTGTAACTTGCGCGTATTTCGCGGATTTTTTGGCGTCAGATTATCCATTGTGTATTTCAAGAAACTCATTTGATATCGGGTGCCATGCTTCTGCTTGCAGAAGCATGTGTTTTGTCCATATTCCCACGCTGGTTTCGCGGCGGCCAAGGATGGCCGCCGCGCGGAAATAAAAAATTCATTTCCGTGCGATTCATTCCCCAGGGGGCCACCCAACATAGTTAGGTTTCAAACCTGTGCCACCCATCATTACACAAGTTGTGAATTTTGTGTAGTCCAAACATCGTGGCTGTCGCTTCGCTCCCGCCACGGCACCCTGCATTTCTGTATTTTTACGCCATTCATCATGGCGACCCCTTCGGTGTCGCCATGCCACCCAAGCCGGGTTTTTTGTAGGCCGGGTCTTGACCCGGCAATTGCCCGCGCGGGAACTAATCAAGCTGTAGGGTGGGTGCTTGCACCCGCGCGAAAACTAATCGAGGCTGGTGGTGAAATTGTCACATCTCAGGTCGAGATGATCTTTGATGCCTGCCAACCTACCGCCGTTAGCCGTAACGCAACGGTCCAGATATTTCAACTTCCGTTGCGGCGAGATCACCCAGTCGCCCCCACCCGCGTAGGGAAATCGGCCGAACAGAATATCGGTCGCGCGTGAATGGGCTACCTGTGCCCAGATTCGCAACTCCGGGTCGGTATTGCTCACCCGCAGGCCGTGGTTGCGGACGTCGACCATGGCAATCTGGTTGACGTACTTCCGCGTCCGCAGTAGTTTGACCAGCTTAAGACCTTCCTGCAAATCCGCCGCGTCCCACCGCTGGCCGACCACGGGCGCTGCCGTCCGGACGCCTTCTATCACAATATAATGCTTGGCCGAAACCTGCACCGAACGCGGCACGGCGTCCTCGAAAATGTAATTCCGCTTCCGTCCGCCAACATAGGCCTCCCACTGGGGCACTTCGTCGTACGGCAGCACCACGCCGCCGCTATCGACGAAATACGACTTTCGCTTGTATCGCACCCGGGCAATCGCCTGGCGGAATTTTACCCGAACGCGAATCGCGCCACGATTCTCGCCGGCTTTGCGAATGCGTCGAACTTCGTCCACCGAGGCTATCCACGGACTTTTGCTGGCCAGTTTATACACCTCCCGGCAAAGGCTCGAATCCTGAAAATCGATATCCGGCGTCGTCAGGCCGCGCGCGATGAACCGCGCCAGCGTCGGCGGCATCCAGGCAGGAATGCCCGCCAGTTCCACGTGATAACGGACAGCCGGCCCGGCTGCCTCCCGCTGCCGCAGCACCCGACGCTCCATCGCGAATAAACCCGCAACCACACCCACTGTAACCATGGACGTAATCACCAACAACACCAGCGCCCTGACCAGCACACCACCATGCCGCTGACGTAAATCGCCCAGCCAAACGCCCAGTCGCGAAGGCCCGGCCGGCTTCGGCCGCTTTTTAGATACCGGACTCGCCGGACGTGTCTTTTTCTTCTTCGCCATCAATTTTCCTATCGTACTACAATAAACACATATTCCTCGCCATCGCCATACGGACGATGCGGTCGCACATCTCGGGGAATTCGATCCCCGCCCGCTTCGCCGCCATCGGCATAAGCGAATGACTGGTAAAGCCGGGAATGGTATTAAGCTCCAGCACCTGCGGGACGCCGTCAGCGTCGAGAATGAAATCGACGCGGGAAATATCCCGACAGCCGAGGCAGCGGTGGGCTTTGAGCGCGTCGCCGGTTATCCGGGCAGCGGTTGCTTCGTCCAGGCCATGCTCGAATGAAAATACTGTCTCCGCCTCGTCGGCGTACTTCGCCTCGTAATCGTAAAATTCCACCGCTGGGATGATTTCAATCAACGGTAGCGGCTTCTCGCCCAGAATACTGACGGTAAACTCCCTGCCGGGGACGAAACACTCGACCATCGCCCGGTCGTATATATCGAGCAAATCGACAATCGCCCGCCGACGTGATTTCTCGTCGCGACAGATGGTTATGTCCAGGCTCGATCCGCCCGCCACGGGCTTTACGACCACGGGCGGGCGAAATTCCTTCAGCCATTTTTCAACGTCGGCGGGGTCGTGAAAATCTTCGACGATCATCCAGTCCGGCGTCGCGAGGTTCGCCCGCTTGAATATCTGCTTGGAGGCAGCCTTGTCCATACCAAGTTGCGATGCCCGCGGCGGCGAGCCGATATACTTCAGCCCGCGATCCTCGCAAAGCTGCTGCACCGCGCCGGACTCGCCGAAATCGCCGTGCAGCGCGATAAACACCACGTCCATATCGCCGTCAAGGGCAGCCGTATCGGTGGGGGTGATATCGGCCCGGCGAACCCGATGCCCGGCCTCCTCGAGAGCGTCAGCGACCGCAGCCCCGCTGAGCAGCGAGATTTCCCGCTCCTGCGAAGGCCCGCCCATCAGGACCAGAACGTCAAACGTATCTTCCTGCATATCCGCAATCATAATAACGCCTTCCCTGGCGGATACCGCCATTTACCAGACCTGGATTTCCTTTTCCAGGTTCACGTTAAACTCCCGCGCAACGGCATCGCGTATCATGTCGATCAGCCTCAGAACATCGAAAGCCGTCGCGCCCGGATGAGCGAGAATGAAGTTCGCGTGTTTCTCGGCGACTTGCGCGCCGCCGATCCGCTTGCCCTTCATGCCGGCTTTGTCTATCAGTGCCCCGGCGCTCATGCCGCGCGGGTTTTTGAAAACGCACCCGGCGTTGCGTGCTGCCAGCGGCTGGGTGTTTTTCTTGTAAATCCAAATCTGCTTGATCTGCTTGAGAATCCTGTGCGGGTCGTCCTCGATAAGCCCGAAGGACGCCCCGAGAATGAATTTCGAGGAGATATTACTGCTGCGATAGGCAAAGGCTAAATCCGCCTTGAGCCGGTCGAAAATCTCGCCGTCTTCGGTCATCACGGTAACGGATTCCACCGCGCTACCGATATCGCCGAACGCCCCGCCGGCGTTCATCCTCACGCAGCCGCCGACGCTTCCGGGAATGCCCGTAAGCCCTTCAAGCCCGCTGCGACCCTCGCGAACGCACCGCAGCACCAGCTTGCCCATGTCCGCGCCGGCTCCGACCGTAACGCCGGATTCCGTAAACTGAACCCGGGCAAATTCCTCGCCCGTCAGGCGGATAACCGCCCCGTCAACGCCGGCATCGGCAATCAGCAGGTTCGCCCCGCTGCCCAGGACGTACATCGGGACATCGTTTTCCCGGCAGCGAACGGCAACCTCGCGAAGGTCGTCGCGGGTTTCCGGTTCGATAAAGTACTTCGCCGGGCCTCCGATCTTGAACCATGTATGGTCGGCCAGCGGTTCGTTTTTCTTAATCTTTACGTTCAAGCCATCGAATAATTTCATCGGCCACTTTCCAAATATTTCCAGCCCCCATAGTTACAATCAGATCTCCCGGCTCGAACACTCCTTTTATGTATTCGACGATGAGATCAAACGTTTTCAAATAAATCGCCACGCCGCCGCGCAGACGTATCTGCGCCACGAGGTCCTTAGATGAGATATAGTCTTTTTCCTTTTCGCTGTCGCGTACAAAATAGATATCCGGCACGATAACTTCGTCGGCCAGGGCGAAACTCTGGGCGAAGTCCTTCAGCAGGAATCGCGTTCGGCTGTGCTGGTGAGGCTGGAATACGCAGAATATCCGCCTGGGCTGATAATAATTGCTTATCGCCCGCAGCGACGCCTGGATTTCGGTGGGATGGTGGGCGAAATCGTCCACGACGGTCGCCCCGCCGAGTTGGCCTTTAAGGCTCAGGCGGCGCTCGATGCCGGTGAAGGCAGCAAGGTGCCCGGTTATCTGTGCGGAGTCCAGCCCGGCATGGTGCAGCATCGCCACAGCCGCCAGAACATTATACGCATTGTGCAGGCCCGGCAGCGGCACGAGCAGCTCGCCGTACGGCTGGGAGTCTTTGAGAATCTCCATGTGAATCCGCCCGCGTTCGGGATTGACGATAACGCCACGCCAGTTGCACTCCTCGCACAACCCGAACGTTTCGACGCCGCAGGCGATGTCCCGCACCGCCTCCATGGCATTGCGATCCTCGCCGTTGGCGATTATAACCCCGTCGGACTTCACGCCGGACGCGAACGCGCGGAACGCCTCGATAATCGCGTTGATGTCGCTGAAGCAATCGAGATGGTCTTCTTCGATGTTCAAAATGGCTGCGCATTGCGGATGGAGATACAGGAAGCTGCGGTCGAATTCGCAGGCCTCGGCGACGAAGTGTTTGCCGTCGCCCACACCGCTAGGCCCGCCAAGCTGCTCGACGGACGCACCGACGACGAAACTCGGATCCATCATCGCCGCGGACATCACATACGCCACCATCGCCGACGTAGTGCTCTTGCCGTGAGTACCCGCGATTGCAAGCCCAGCCTTGGCATTCATAAGCCGGCCGAGCATTTCGGAATATTTCACCACCTCCAGGCTACGCCGGCGAGCGGCGATCAACTCTGGATTCTGCTCGTTGACAGCCGCCGAATACACAACCAGATCGCACGGATCAGGAATATTTTCGCCGCGCTGGCCGATGTGAATCGTCGCGCCCTGCCCGACCAGTTGATCGGACGTGTCGCTCGGGGCCGAATCCGAGCCGCTGATGACGGCTCCGCGATCCATCAGTATCCACGCCAAAGCACGCATACCCGAGCCGCCGATCCCGATAAAATGAATCGCCTTGCCCAGGTAAACGTTCTCGTCAGCCTGGCTGCCTGAATCTGTCTGTTTTTCCGTATCCATTCCGTTGGACATTATCCTGGCCTTATCCAGTCATTCAAATCTGAACAGCCGGCGGCACAGGCTTGTAACCCGTACCGCGCCCACAGCGCAATATCCGACTGCAAAAAATACTCCTTTATCTAACATCGGCAGGACGTGAAAGTTTGCATTAACAGGGATATCCAACGATTTTCCCGTCACAGTGTATCACCCACGACCGTAGGGTGGGTGCTTGCACCCACGCGTACCACCCACGACTGATAGGGTGGCACAGGTTTGTAACCTGTGTCGTGGTGGCCTGGGAAGGCCACCACGCTGGATGAAAAAACACATGGTCCCCTGGGGACCATGCCACCCAAACTGTTAAAGGTCGCGCTGCGTCAACTTTCCACCAGCCATTTCGCCACTGTCTTGGCGGCGGCGTATTGGTGAGCGGTTTTAACGTCGTCCTGCATGAGTTGAAGGGTTTCGGCGTCCCGGAGAATGTTCAGCAGGTCTCGCCGGAGGCTTTCGGCGTTGAGTATGCCGTTGCCGCTATCCTCCACGAGAATCGCCCCGCCGGCCTGGACGAGATCGGCGGTGTTGTAATACTGCTGACGGTCGGCGTGCCAGGGATACGGCAGAATCACCGCCGCTGTGCCCGTAGCGACCAATTCCGCCACCGTGCCCGCCCCGCCCCGACAAACCGCCAAATCGGCAGCCGCGTAGGCAAGGTCCATCCGGTCGAAATATTCCAGCACCCGGGCGTGGATTGCCCGAGCATTGAAGGCCTGCTTCGTCTCGCGGATTTTTTTCGCACCGACGGCTATCAGCACCTGCCAGTCGTCGGCGAATTCGTCCAAATCCCCCGCCAGTGCGATCATCGAATCGGTAATCGATTCCGCCAGGGTAGACCCGCCGAACACGAGCAGCACCTTCCGCTCCGGCAGCAAGCCGAAATACTCCATCGCCTCGGCCCGGCTACCCTGGCAAAGATGACGGCGAACCGGACAGCCGACCACCTCGATACGCTCTTGAACCTCCGGCACAAAATACTGGCTGGTACACTCGAACTGCGTGAAAATTTTGTCCACCCGCCGGGAGAGATACCGATTGGCCTTGCCGGGAATCGCGTCGGGGTTAAGCATGGCTGTCGGCAGGCCCAGCCGACCGGCGACATTCACCATCGGCCCAGCGGCAAATCCGCCAAGCCCCAACACCGCCCGCGGTTTGAGGTCGGCTATGAGATTGCGAGCCAAGGCATTGGAACGCCGCCAGGCCCGCAGAAAACCGGGAAGCTTCAGCGGATTTTTATACAATGGGCGGACCGGCTGAGGAACAACGGCGCAATCGGACGAATCGAGAATCTTTCGATCGATCGGTCGATTGCTGCAAGCAAAGACCACAAGAGCCTGCGGGTCAATATTCGTAAGTTCCTCAGCGACGGCCAGCCCGGGACATAAATGTCCCCCCGTGCCTCCACCTGCAAAGATGTATGTGTCGCGACCCATAAAATCTACCTGTTATCAGTAATTTGATTATTTATCTGTAAAAAGTCCAGGGTGGCGTAGCGATGGGTGGCACAGGTTTGCAACCTGTGCAAATTCCCACGATATCGAGCAGCTCTTTTGGGGATCGATTACATTGGCGCGTCCAGCGCGGCGGCCTTCCCAGGCCGCCGCGGCACAGGTTACAAACCTGTGCCACCAAAAACAATCTTTGCGCCATTCATCATGGCGACCCCTGCGGTGTCGCCATGCCACCCAAACGTTTTTACTGGTTTCTGGTTTCCCGTTTTTACGTTTTTCCTAGTTCCTGGTTTTACGTTTTTCCCAGTTCCTGTTTTCCCCTTTGCGGATGTGCCGTTACCGACACTATCATCGCTGCGGCACCGGCCATCAGCACCAGGCCTGTCCCGCCGGCAGAGAGAAAAGGCATAGCTATGCCCGTCGGCGGCAGCATCACCATATTCACCGCGATATGCAGAATCGCCTGAAGCAGGATCATCGCGCCCAGCGCGCCAGCCAGCACTCTTCCATGCGAATCCGACGCACGCGAGGCAGCATTGCGGCAATGCACCATCCAGAACAGCAACAGCCCCAGCAGCAGCACCGCACCGCGAAATCCCCACTCCTCGCAAAAACTGGCGAAGATAAAGTCGGTGCTGTCTTCCGGCAGAAAACCGAGCTTGCGCACCCCATTGCCAAGCCCCGTTCCACGCCAGCCGCCGCTGAGAATGGATAAAATCGACTGCTGCGACTGGTACGCCGAAGCATTCGTCGTGTTCCACGGATCCAGCATCGCCGTAATCCGCGCCAGGCGATAGGGCGTTTCGATTATAAAGAAATACCCCGCCGCCACCGCCGGAGGAATTATCGAGAAAAGATAGTACCACGGTACGCCGGCAAGAAACATCACCGCGCCGGCGATCAACACGATCAGCACCGCCGTGCCGAAATCCTGCGTAACCACCAGCCCCGCACAGCCGCCCGTTACCACAACCGCCAGCAAAAACGTGCGGAATTTCCCGACATTTACGCCCGGGCGAGTCAGCCAACTGGCGAGGAAAATCACCAGCGCGATTTTTATCAACTCCGACGGCTGAAACCCGATGGAATATTGTTTAGGCCCGAAACGAATCCAGCGGAACTTGCCCCCCACCGAGTGCCCCAAACCGGGCACGAATACCAACAGCCCCAGTCCCACGGCAATCAGCAGCAGGATCAGCGACGGCCAGGGCAGGAGCTTGCCCGCGGCAAAAACGCGATAATTGACCCGCCATGCCGTCGCCAGCACCAACGCGGCGACTATCGCGAAGGCTCCGTGGCGGACGTCCACGCGGGCATACCATTGGCCCGGCTCGGCGACGGACGCAACGGCGCTGTGCACCATCACCACGCCCAGCCCAAGCATCGCCAATGCAGTGAGAATCAGCGACTTGCCGGTTATATTGTTTCGCAAACCCCGAACCGGCTCAACCGGTGGGGCAACTGCCGTGCTACCATCCATGGCTATAACTTAAACGTCCCAGTTATCAGTACTTACAATGGCTTCGGTGTGACCAAAGCACAAGATTCGAATTTCGGATTTCGGATTTTGTTGTAACAATTACCACTGCGTTTCGCGCAGGCACCGCAACCTACATAACATTCTTATCGGAGTTTCAACGTCCCCAGCGCCAGTAGCGCGAAGATAATCCCCAGAATCCAGAACCGCGCGACAACCTTTGTCTCTGGCCAGCCGCCCAGGTGAAAATGATGATGAATCGGCGCGCAGCGGAACAGTCGCCTGCCCTCCATGCCGCCGGTACGCCGCTTTGTCCACTTGAAAACACCCACCTGGAGAATCACGCTGAGAGCCTCCATCACGAACACTCCGCCGGCAATCAGCAGGACAACCTCCTGCCGCGTGATAACCGCGATGTACCCGATCAGCCCGCCCAACGGCAGCGAGCCGGTATCGCCCATAAACACCGCCGCCGGGTGGGCGTTGTACCACAGGAACCCCAGCAACGCCCCAAGCATAGCTGCACAGATAACCGTCATCTCCGCCGAGTACGGCACGAACGGCAGATTAAACACGTCGGCCCACTTGACCACGCCGACTATCCAGGAGACGATCAGCAGTACCGTCGTAACGATTATAAGATTGCCCGCAGCCAGGCCGTCCATGCCGTCGGTCAGGTTCACCGCGTTGCTCGAACCGGTCATCACCAGCACCATGATAAACGCGTAGGCTACAAACGGCAGGTTGATCCCCTCGCTTGTAAACGGCAGAAACAGCTTGTGCGCAGGGTTGTCACCCTCGGCGGTTTGACTGGCGCCGCCGTACTTGTACACGTACACGCTCAGCAACACCGCCAGGCCGACCTGGAATACCAGCTTCTCCCAGCTTTTAAGCCCGTCCCGGCCGGTTGACGCGTGGCGGAGCTTCAGCCAGTCGTCCACGCCCCCAAGCACGCCAAGCCAGACCAAAGCCATCAGCCCGGAATTGATGTACATGTTCCTGAGATTGCCGAAAAGCAGCAGGCTGAAAAATATCGCGATTACCAGCAATACCCCGCCCATCGTGGGCGTGGTGGACTTGTGCCGCGTAATCTCGTTCAGGTCGGCGTGGTCGAAATCCGGCACGTCGCCGATTTTCTTGCGGATGAGGAACCGGATCATCCTCGGCCCAAGCAGAATCACCAACACAAAGCTCAGCACGCCCGCACCGCCGATGCGAAGCCCCAGACCCCCACTTTCAAAGTAACTTTTGAACAACCAGTAAATCACGCGGAGGTTCCTTTAGCCCGGGTAGCCTTCTTCCCGCCGGGTTTCTTTGCGGGAGAGGCCTTGTCATGATTTTTGCCGGCGGTAAGGGTGGGGATCAATTTCTCCATGCCCATCGCACGCGACCCCTTCAGTAGAACCACATCCCCTGCCATAATCAAGGGCGCTATTCCCTCCGCCGCTTCGGCGAAGCTGGAAAACGCGGCGGTTTTCTTTCCACGCTCGGCTGCGCTTTCGGCGACAAGCCGCCCCAGTCTGCCGACACCAATTATCAAATCAACCCGCCGTGAGGCAATCGCCTTGCCGAGGTCGGCATGTATCGCCTGAGCCTTGGGGCCAAGCTCCAGCATGTCCCCGGCGACGAAAACCCGCCGCTTTGCCTTGCAGTCGCTCAGCACTGCCGCCGCCGCCAGCATACTGGCCGGGTTGGCGTTGTAACAATCGTTAATCAGTTGAATATCCCCGATTTCCATCGTCTGCAACCGCATCTCCAAGCCGGTGAAGTCCGCCAGGGCCTCACCGCATTCTTCCTGGTCAAAACCGAATCTCGCGCAGACCGCAATCGCCGCCAGGGCGTTGAGCGCGTTATGCCGGCCTGGTATCGGCATGGTTACCCAGTCGCGATCGTTAATCTGGAATTTCTGGGTCTTGCCGTTCGACTTGAAACCCGTCATCCGCAACTGCGCCTCGGGCGATTCGCCGAACCGTATCATCCGACGATTATAGCTTTTAAGAGCGTGCTCCAGCGCCTCGCTATCGGCGTTAACCACGGCGATATCCCGCTCGCCAAGCCAGCTCAACAGCGACGCCTTTTCCGCGGCAATACGCTCGATAGACTCCAGCCGTTCGAGATGGGCCTCGGTTATGCTGGTAATAACGGCGATATTCGGACGCAGTGCCCGCGACAGATTCACCACCTCGCCGGGCGCATTCGTGCCGACCTCGGCGACTATATAATCGTCGCCGGCCCCAGCCTGGAAAAGCGTAAGCGGCATGCCGATCTCGTTATTGTAACTCTGCGGGCTTGCCGTACCAGTCAGCCGCCTGGAAAGAATGTGGTGCACCATCTCCTTGACGGTGGTCTTGCCGTTCGAACCGGTTATCCCCACCACCGTAGCCGCCAGAACCGAACGATAATAACCCGCCAAATCCAGCAGGGCTGCCCGCGTATCTTCCACGCCGATTACGCCAGCCGGAAAACGGGCCATAATCTCCGGGGCTATCTGGCGTTTTATGTCCACAATCGCCGCGACGCAACCCCGCGAAGCCGCGGCCTCAAGGAAGTCGTGCCCGTCGAATTTATCGCCCGCGACGGCGACGAACAGGTCGTCCCGCGCAGCCGTCCGCGAATCTATGCTCACCCCGCGAACGGGAATCGGTTCCTGCCTGCTGAGCCAACGGCCTCGAACTGCCTGGCGAATCTCGTTACCCGTTAACGCCCTCATTACTTCGCCTCCCGGCGGGCGATACACTCCGCCGCTACTTCCGCATCGTCAAAATGCATCTTCTGCCCTTTGACCAACTGGTATGTCTCATGTCCTTTGCCGGCAAGGAGCACCACGTCTCCCTCGCAGGCCGATTCAATAGCTTTCTGAACAGCCGCACCGCGGTCGGGCTGAACGTCCGTCTTGGCCCGGCCCTGCGAATCCAGACCGGCTATTATATCATCAATAATCCGCTGCGGATCTTCGTTTCGTGGATTGTCCGACGTTACGAAAATACTGTCCGCGTAATCCTGGGCAACCTTCGCCATGCGAGGCCGCTTGGTCTTGTCTCTGTCGCCACCACAACCGAAGACGACAATCACCCGCCCCGGCGTAACAGGCCGAAGCGAACCAAGCACATTCGCCAGGGCGTCGTCGGTGTGGGCGTAATCCACGAACACCTGGTAGCCACCGCCCGTAGCCACCCGCTGTAACCGACCGGGCACTGCCGACGCCGCGGAAAGATATTCAGCGATAACCAGCAATTCCATGCCCAGCGCCTCGCACGCGCCAGCCGCAGCCAGGCAATTAAACACATTATGCCGCCCGATCAGCGAAGTATTCACCCGGGCCATCGAATTCTCGGAAATCAGGTCAAAAACCGTACCGTTCGCGTCGATGGACTCTATCCGCCCGCGCAGGTCGGCAAGCGGATTCAGGCCGTACCATCGCACCGAAGCCTTCGTCAGCGAAGCTATATGCTCGGCGTAGGCGTCGTCCCCGTTCACCACCGCGGTGGCCTGCGGGCCTAGAGGCTCGAAAAGCCTGCACTTGGCCGCGAGGTAGTCCTCCATCGTCTTGTGATAATCCAAGTGATCGCCCGAAAGATTCGTAAATACCGCCACCGCGAAGTCGATACCCGCCGTCCGCCGCTGGTCCAGGGCATGGCTGGAAGTTTCCATCACCATATGGCTGGCGCCGGCGTGGACCATCTCGGCCATCAACTCCGCGATTTCCACCGCGTCGGGGGTCGTCAGGGACGCCGGAATAGACCGCTTGATGGTTTCATACGTAATCGTGCCCAGCATGGCGGTTTTGTAATTCGCCTGGGTCAGAATCGAGTGAATCAGCCACGCGACAGTGCTCTTGCCGTTCGTGCCCGTAATGCCGATGCAGGTAAGCTTTTTCGCGGGCCAGCCGTGAAACGCCTGGGCGAGGCAACCCAACGCCTGATGAGTGTCGCCCACCACCGCGTGGGGAATTTTGTCCCGTAGCGACGCTGGGATGGCTGCGGCGTCCTCGCATACGATCGCAGCCACTCCCGCCTCGATAACCGCCGGCAAAAAACGATGGCCGTCCTGATGAACTCCCCTTAAGGCGACGAAGCACCCACCAGGCCCGCACCGCCGGCTGTCGGCGCAGACGAAAGTTACCTCCGCATCGCCTGCCTGCGTGCGCAGCTCGATTCCTGCCTCAGTCAAAAGCGAACTAAACTGCATAGGCCCATCCATTCTGAAAATCACATCCGCAAAAACCACTCTCCGCTAGTGGGAGCCTCTAAAAATTCATTTCTGCTACGAACGGCTGCAATTCCCGCCGACTGCGTTGTCGAAGCAAAATCGTCCTCGACGTCCCCAAGGGACGCCTGCGGCGATTTTGCCCCTCCGCCTTGCCGGCAGAAATTTCGCTCGTTCTCGCGACGAAAGCAATTTTTAGAGGCTCCCTTATATAGAAACCGCCCGCCTTTTGGGCGAGCGGTTTACGCCCGACGCATCGGGCATGTCTATTTGCGTATTCTTAAGAATACTTTATTTTCACCGCCGGTGGCGGGTTGCATTCGCTGCCCGGGTTGTCTACACCCCAAGTGTACCCAGAGCCCGGGCCAACGCTGGGAATCGGTTCATCATGCTCGCTTCGGTAGATGCTCGTCGCAACTGAAGAAGGCTCCCAGCACATCTGACCTTCTTGCAACTTCGACGACCTCAGCGAGGCCTTATCGCCATCTGCCCTTCCGGGCGGTCCGGCGTAACCTGTAAATACGTAAGCGTCTTTTGAAGAACATCTTTTACATAAGGGGCGGCCACAGTACCGCCGTAATATCCTTTATGTCGGTCAGGCCAATAGATTGAGATTAGACAAACTACCGCCGGATTGCTCGCCGGAGCGCCGCCGATGAACGAACCGGTGTACGCGCCGTCCGTATATCCTTGTGGACCAGGGATTTGCGCCGTTCCGGTCTTGCCCCAACTAGTGTAATTTTTCAGCCGACATTTTTTGCCCGTACCCCTTTCAACAACATCCTGGAGCACCGACAAACTCTGCCTGGCTACGTCCGCCGACAACACCCTCCGAACCCGCGCCGGCGGATTCTGATAAACCACCCGCCCGTGGGCATCAGTAATCGTCTGAACCAGCCGGGGACGCATCAACACTCCGCCGTTGGCGAAGGCGCTGAAGGCCATGGTCAACTGCAACGCCGAGGTCGAAATTTCCTGCCCGAACGGTATGCGACGCAGGCTGTAACCGTCCCAGCGGTTCAGCGGGCGGATAATGCCCCCCGTCTCGCCAGGCAATCCAACATTGGTCTTCTCGCCAAAACCCCACTGCCGGGACAACCGCCATAAATTCCGATTGCCGAGCTTCTCGCCGACCTTCGCCATACCGATATTGCTGGATTTCACCACTATGTCCCACAGGCTCATCATGCCGTAACGGTGCCCGTGATCCGAAATCCGCCCGCCACGCCGGGCATGATATACCCCGTTTTCGCAGTAAATCCTGCTCTGATAATTCAATATGTTATTCTGCACCGCCGCGGCTGCGATAATCGGCTTGTATATACTGCCCGGCTCGAACGGGCAGCAAATCGCCCGATTGAGCATCTGCTCAGCCGGCACTCGGCTGTAATTATTCGGGTCATACGTCGGGGCGGAACACATCGCCAGAATATCGCCCGTCCACGGATTGACCACCACCCCCGTGCCCCACTTGGCCCCGTATCGCTGAACCGACTCGCTGACGGCATGCTGCAGAAACTGCTGGATATTCACGTCGAGGCTGAGATACGCATTTCGCCCGTCGCTGGGGCTGACCGACAATTTCGCCATCACCCCAAAAGGCCGTCGCATCGCGTCGCCCTTCAACACGTATTTACCATCCTTCGGAGTGAGCACCCTGTTGAGCATAGTGTGCAGCCCGCCGCCGGACTCGTTATTCTTGTTGGTAAATCCGATCACCGTACCGGCAAGCCCGCCGTTGGGATACTCCCGCCGCCACTCGTACTCAATGCCCACCGCGCGATTCTTCAACGCCCGAACCGCCTTGGCCTGGGCGTTGGTAATCTCGCGCTGAACCCACACGAACCGCCGCTTGTTTCGCGAAGCCAATTGCGTGTAGATTTCGAACGCCTCCGTGTCGAAAATCTCCGCCAGTTGCTCGGACACCTCGGCATGCTGCCGATCCGTCAACAATTTGGGATCGACGAAGCAGCCGGGCACCTGCCTGCTGCCGGCCAACAACACCGAATCGTAACGCCCACGCCCGTAAATATTGCCAGGCCTGGCCGGTAGCGGCATGACGATCTTCTGCCCGCGCCTGGCACGGGCAACCTGACCGGTAATCGCAGCCTTATCCGGATTGCCCGGAACCCGCCGGCAACGCAGCATCTGCTCATACCGAGCGCCAATGGCTATGAGCATCAACGCCAGCACAGCGAATATCACGTCATGTTTCTGGATTCTTTTAATTTTTTAATCTCGATCTCTTCGATTTCTTTGGCCACGGGCGTTTTTAGAAGGCCGCTACCATCGGCCTTGCTCTGGAGGTGCCGGGCGAGCGGGCACTTCGTTGCTCATGTTCAAAGCCATCGTCTCGGCGCGACTGCGAATCGCCCGCGGCGTGGTCAGGTGCCCCAACTCCAACTGCCGATCCCAGATTTCCCGCCGCAAAGCCAAATGCCGCACCTGAAGACGCTGAATCTCACTGCGAACAATCACCTCGCGCCGCCGCAAATGCACCAGCCCCACAGCGATAACCGTCAAAATGATAATGATAAATGCCAATCTCATAGTAATTTCCGTTATGCAACAAGCTGCATAACCTAAACGCTAACCCGGAATCCGCAACTTCACCCCTTTGGGCAAATTGTTTTTGTTGCGGAGTTTGTCGCGGTTGGCCTGGAAAATCTTCTCGATGGTTTCGGAAGACGCGTCATTATACACCTTCCGGGCGATAGCGGTGAGGTTGTCGCCCGGCTGCACGACATACACCCGCCGACGAACCGGCTGGCGACGCCCGGACACGTGTTGGGCGATCCCAGCAAGGCCCAGTTCCCGCACGGCGGGCCTGCCTGCGACAGTCGCCGACCCAGCCATGCCGGCGGTTCCATGCGGCGGAATCACCAGCACCTGCCCCACGCGAATCGAGGATGCGTCGTCAAGGCGGTCGCGGTTGGCTTCGTAAATTTTATTGAACAGGTGCCCATTCCGCTGCCCGTACACCACGCGGGCGATTTTATACAGGCTGTCATTCGCCTTGACGCGATAGGTTCGCTGTCGCGGCGGCGCCGGCTGGACGGCGGATATCTGCGGAGTAGCATCTCGCGGGGTATGCCCGGTGGGGATAGTATCCAGTGAAGTATCCGCGGGCCTTGTCTCTGTCGGCTGGTGACGGATTGTCGCGGGGGTAAAGCCGTCAGGCCGCTGCGTGCCGCCAGGCGACGTAGCACCCGCGGAGGCAATGCCTTCATTTCTTCCGGCAGGTTTGCGCTTGGCGTATCGAGGCTCGACCGCGCGGAACTGTCCCGGCCCCATCGCCAACTCTTCCTGCGGCAATGGATTCGGCTGATAGTAATTCGTCCCGACAACCGCCGCGGCTTCCGGCTGCGCATGGGCATCGTCAACGCCCTGAATCTCGCTGAGAATCATTCCAAATGCGACGATAAACACAAGACCCAACAGCAATCCAACTTTCGCTTCGCGTGTCATAGCAGCACCTCCGTGCTTGCCACAGGCAATCCGTTTGGGCAGCCGGACTTCCCAGTTTCCGTTGGCTCTGCCAGATAATCTCTATCAGTTTGTTTCTTATGAACTTCTAAATCCCACGATTGTAGGGTGGGTGCTTGCACCCACGCGATTTTCTAAATCTTCTAAATCACTCGTCTGGTGGCACAGGTTTGTAACCTGTGCCCGGCCCGGATACCGCAGCCAAACTAAATCTTCTCAATCACTCGATTGCAGGGTGGCATGGCGACACCGCAGGGGTCGCCATGATGATCCTATTGCCTTTCGCGTGGTGGCCTTCCCAGGCCACCACGGCACAGGTTGCAAACCTGTGCCACCA
>JAIORC010000036.1 GCA_021108335.1 Phycisphaerae bacterium | reverse complement strand
ATACGCCGGCGACCCGAACGCCGTAACGCCCAACCTGGACGCGCTGGCTTCGAGGAGCGTCAACTTCGTCAATGCCGTATCCGGCTGCCCCGTCTGCTCGCCTTATCGCGCCAGCCTGCTGACCGGCCAATATCCGCTGACGCACGGAGTTTTCATAAATGACACTCCCCTGTCCAACAAAGCCGTCTCGATTGCCGAGGCGTATAAAGGGGGCGGATACGATACCGCCTACATCGGCAAGTGGCACGTGGACGGGCATGGCTGCCGGTCGGGTTATATCCCGCCATCGCGGCAACAGGGCTTCGATTTCTGGAAGGTGCTGGAATGCTCCCATGAATATAACGACTCGTATTACTATGCCGGCGACAGCGACGAAAAACTCACGTGGGACGGCTACGATGCCTTCGCGCAGACGCGGGAAACGCAGGAATATCTCCGCCGGCACAACCGCGACAAGCCGTTCCTGCTCATGCTGTCGTGGGGGCCGCCGCACGCGCCCTACCAAACCGCACCGCCGGAGTATCGCGAGCTTTTCTCCCCGGAAAAAATCGTCCTGCGCCCCAACGTGCCCCAAAACTGCGCCGAAAAGGCAAAAACAGACTTAGCCGGATATTACGCGCACGCCGCCGCACTCGATCACTGCATCGGGCAGCTCCAACAGACGATGCAGGAATGCAACCTGGAGGAAGATACGATATTTATCTTCACCTCCGACCACGGCGACATGCTCGGCTCGCAGGGCAACCAGAAAAAACAACAACCGTGGGAAGAATCCATCCGCATACCGTTTCTGCTGAGATATCCAGCCGCCCTGGGCAACGAGGGGAGAGTCGCCGAAAAATTCATCGACGCCCCGGACATCATGCCCACGTTACTGTCGCTTTGCGATATCGACATTCCCGACACAGCCGAGGGAGCCGACCAGTCAAAACATGTCCGCGGCGAAAAACCCCCGCAAAACGATGCCGTGTTGCTCTCCTGCCCCTGCCCGTTCGGCCAGTGGTTACCTGCACAAGGCGGACGCGAATATCGCGGCGTCCGCACGGGGCAATACACTTATACCCGCGACCTCGACGGCCCATGGCTGCTCTACGATAACCTCGCCGACCCGTACCAGTTGGAGAATCTCGTCGGCAGGGACAGCTACGGCGACATCCTGGCAGATCTCGAGCAAATTCTTCAGCAGAAGCTCGACGAAACGAACGATCAGTTCCTTCGCGGCGAGGAATACACCGAAAAATGGGGATACCAGCTTGACGAACGCGGAACCATGCCGTATGAAAACTAATTCTACCGGCGAATTTGAATAGTAAAGCCGCGGATTGGAAACCTGTGTTGCCACTGAACTATTAGATTAGTCGGATATGATTTTGAAACGATATTTTTTATTACGAGGTTGTTAAAGCCCAAGGAGTATTAACGGTGTCAGAAAAAAGTGAATTGTTAATTGGAGTAATCGGTTGTGGCGGCAGGGGCAGCCTGGCGGGCCATGCACATCTGCCGGAAGAGAATGTCCGTCTCGTAGCCGCAGCCGATATCAACGACCAGGCCTTGGATAATTTCAAGGAGAAGTACGGGCCGGACGTTTTTTTGACCAAAGACTACCGCGAGCTTGTCAGCCGCGAGGATATCAATGCGGTTTTCGTTACCTCACCGGACTTTCTGCACGAAGAGCACGCACTGGCCGCTATCGAGGCGGGCAAGGCAGTCTATCTCGAAAAACCGATGGCTATCACCATTGAAGGCTGCGACAAAATTCTCGCCGCTGCCATGGAGCACAACGTCAAGCTCTACCTCGGCCATAATATGCGACACTTCAACATGGTGCTGACGATGAAGAAGCTGATCGACGACGGGGAAATCGGCGAAGTCAAGGTCGGCTGGTGCAGGCATTTCGTTTCCTACGGCGGCGATGCGTATTTCAAGGACTGGCATGCCGACCGGACGAAATCCACTGGCCTGCTGCTGCAAAAAGGCGCCCATGATATTGACGTGCTGCACTGGCTTTGCGGCGGATATACCCAAACCGTTACAGCCATGGGCGAACTGACGCTGTACGACCGCATTTCAGATCGCCACGACGTTAGCGAAAACGGCAACGCGAGTTTCGTCAAAAGCAATTGGCCGCCGCTTAGCCAAAAAGGGCTTAACCCGGTTGTCGACGTCGAGGACGTTTCGATGATGCTGATGAAGCTGGACAATGGCGTGTTGGCATCTTACCAGCAATGTCATTACACGCCCGACAGTTGGCGTAATTACACGATTATCGGAACCGAGGGACGGATCGAAAACTTCGGCAGCTCCATGGGAAAGGAAGCATGCGTTCGCCTGTGGAATACCCGAGGCGATACCTATCGCGTCGATGGCGACAAGACGTTCCCGATAATCAGCGGCGCCGGCGGACACGGCGGCAGCGACACGGATATCGTTGCGGAATTTATCCGTTTCGTTCGCGAAGGCGGAAAGATCAACACTTCCCCCGTCGCCGCCCGCAACAGCGTAGCCGCTGGTGTAATGGCGACCGAATCGCTGAGAAACGGCTCGACGCCCATGGAAATCCCGAAGCTGCCGGACGACATCCTGGAGTATTTCAACAAAGACGCCGAATAAGCTATTGGTGGCACAGGTTTGCAACCTGTGCCGTGGCGGCCTGGGAAGGCCACCACGCGCAGAACTTGCCATAGTGGGGTGCCGTGGCGGGAGCGAAGCGACAGCCACGATGTTTGTAAGCTCCCACGAGACAGAACATGGTCCCCAAGGGACCATGCCACCCAAACATCTGGATTGGGTGGCCCCCTGGGGGAGGAGTAATGGGCATGGACATTAAAAAAGAGCTTTTCGGCAAATTGGCGAATGGCGAAGAAGTTGATTTGTATATACTGACCAATGACAACGGCTTGGAGGTCAGGATAACGAATTACGGCGGGATTATAACTTCGCTCAAAACGCCGAATCGTAAAGGTGATTTCGCCGATATCGTGTTGGGCCATGATCGCCTTGACGGATATCTGGAAAACAATTCGCCGTATTTCGGCGCGATAATAGGCCGATACGCCAACCGCATAGCCAAAGGCAGATTCGCCCTTGGCGGCGCTGAATACAAGTTGGCGACAAACGACGGGGCCAACCATCTTCACGGCGGCGACAAGGGTTTTGACAAGGTGCTGTGGAAGGCCGAGATGATCAGAGACGACCAGGGCGTCGGCTTGAAGCTTACCTATCTCAGCGAAGATGGCCAGGAAGGTTATCCGGGCAATCTCGACTGCACGGTCATTTACACGCTCACCAATGCCGACGAGCTGAAAATCAGCTATGAAGCCCAGACGGACAAAACTACCGTCGTCAACCTGACCAATCACAGCTATTTTAATCTGGCGGGCCATGACGGCGGCACGGTTTACGAACACCTGCTTCAGGTCAACGCGGATAATTTCACGCCGGCCGACGATACGCTAATGCCTATCGGAGAGATATCGCCCGTCAAAGGCAGCCCTCTTGATTTTACATCGCCGGTTGCTATCGGTTCAAGGATTGAGCGGGTCGAAGGCGGCTATGACCATAATTACGTGCTTAATGGTTACGATGGTTCGCTGAAGCCTGCCGGCTCGGTTTGCGATCCGGCTTCTGGTCGGGCTATGGAAGTTTTTACAACCGAGCCGGGAATGCAGTTCTATTCGGGGAACTTTCTTGACGGTTCGATACAGGGCAAGGGCGCGGTTTATGACAGGCACACGGGCTTTTGCCTCGAAACGCAGCATTTCCCGGATTCGCCAAATCAGCCGGATTTCCCATCGACGATACTCGAACCGGGCGAAAAATACCGCCAGACCACGATATATAAATTCCTGGTCAAGTAAAATGCGGTGGGTGCAAGCACCCACTCTACAGTCGTGGGTGGCATGGCGACATCGCAGGGGTTGCCATGAAAGACAGCGTAGAAGTTTCAGTCGCTCAAGCCGCCGGTGCGTTGACGTATTCGCCCTGCGTAATCGGTTCGGGAACCGGCAAGCCATCTTCAACCAAACCTTGAATATGGGCCTCGATAGCCTCCTGGATCAGGCATTTAACCTGTTCCGGCGTATCCTGGCCGATTGCCACGCAGCCGGGCAGGTCAGGAACATACGCACTATAACTGCCGTCTTCGCCCCGTTCGATTATCACGAGATATTTACGATTGTGTTCCATTGTTCTGCCTCGCTGCCAAGCCAATCATTTCAGGCCCGCCTGCTTAAGTATACTATTGAGAGTTCCTTTTGGCACGTCCTTATTCAGGTTGCCGGGTATCGTTACACGCCCTAACTTGACAGGATGTTTGAATTGCCGATGCCCACCCTTGGCGGAAATTCTGTACCACCCATTCTTTTCAATAATTTTGATTATATCGCGTGCTTTCATTTTACACTCCATTGACTATGTGTCTTATTAATATGTTAGGGATTTGCTTGTCAAACAAAAACTCGATAGAAGACGTGTTCTTTTCAGGGTTGTCGGGTGGCATGGCGTAGAAATTGCCGTGGCGATACGCTACAATACTCCGCATGGAAATCGAGGCTGCCCGTGTTTGTGATGCCCAGGCGATTTGCGACCTGGTGAACCACTACGCCGAGCGTGGACTGATGCTCCACCGTTCGCTGGAGAGCGTCTACGGTTGCCTGCGGGAGTTTTTTGTCGCGAAGGAAGGCGATGCTATTCTCGGCTGTGTCGCGTTGGACGTATTCTGGGCGGACTTGGCGGAGATACGGTCTCTGGCCGTTGCCGAGACCGGTAAGGGTAAGGGCGTGGGGCGGCTGCTCGTGGAGGCTACCATCCGGGACGCCGGGCGGCTTGGCGTTACGAAGGTATTCGCCATGACGTATGAACAGGAATTTTTCCAGCGGCTGGGTTTTGCCGAAGTTCTGTTGAAATCCTTGCCGGAGAAGGTTTGGCGGGAGTGCCTCGACTGGTACGATTGCGGGCATCGGCACGAAACCGCCATGCTGATAGAACTAGCCGACGGGCAGGGGGAATGAACCGCAGACCATGGCTAATTCGCAACCCATAATCCGACTCAGCGGCGTGAGTAAGTCCTTCGGGCAGACGGAGGTTTTGCGCGAAGTGGACCTGGAGATTACCGCCGGGCACACGACGGTGATTATAGGCCCCAGCGGCTGCGGCAAAAGCGTGCTGCTGAAGCACATGGTCGGGCTGTTGCAGCCGGATGCCGGCGACGTGTTTTTCCGTCAGCGTAAAATATCCGGCTTGTCGGAGCGGCGGATGGTTCCGTTTCGCCGGCGGATGGGATTTCTTTTCCAGGGCGGGGCGTTGTTCGATTCGATGACGGTTGAGGAGAATATTCGTTTTCCGCTGCGAGAGCACAGTTTCGGCACCGACAGCATGCAAAAGCAGCGCTGCCGGGAAGTGCTGGCGATGGTTGGGCTGGACGGCCTGCAAGAACGGTTCCCCGCGGGGCTTTCCGGTGGACAGAAGAAACGGGTCGCACTGGCAAGGGCCATCGCGCTGCACCCGCAGGTGATATTCTATGACGAACCGACGACCGGGCTGGACCCGATTCGCGCCGACCTGATTAACGAGCTTATCCTCCGTCTCCAGAAGATGCTGAACAACACGGCGGTTGTCGTTACGCACGACATGGCCTCGGCCCGCAAGGTCGGCAACCGCATCCTCATGCTGCACGAGGGAAAATTTATAATCGACACGACGCCCGACGGATTGGATCGTGTATCGAACGAAGTTGTATCGAGCTTCATAGCAGGCCGGGCCGGCCCGGAAGAACTCGCCGAACTGGCGAACCACCGGATAACCCCTCTGCCAAAGGGAGAAACCCATTCATGACCGAAAACAAACGAAATATCGCCATCGGATTGACCGTTATCGTGGGGCTGGCCATGCTGGCGGGGCTGATTGTCGCCTTCGCCGGGTTGCCGCAGATGTTCCAGACCGGCTACGAGATCAGGATATATTTTGCCCAGACCCACGACATCGACCCCGGCGACCCGGTTTACCTTTGCGGCAAGAGGGTGGGGATGGTAACTGACGTCGGCTTTACCGCCGGCGACCCGCGAAAGGGCATAACCATCGCCGCCAAGGTCGATTCCGACATTCCGCTGCCGGGTAACATACAGGCAAAAGTATCAAGCCGGGGATTGGCGGGCAAAGGCTGCCTGGCTTTGGTTCCCGACGGGGCGCCGCGCAAAGATCCCAAAACAGGCAAGCCCATCGAGTTTTATTCGACCGACGAAATTATTCATCTCCAAGGCCAACAGGATGAGGGAGGCATGTTCCCCAAGGAATTGACCGACAGCTTCGTGAAATTCGGCAAACTGGCGGACAATCTCAACAAGATGATCGCCCCGGAACCGGCACCCGGCAAACCCGGCGACCTGCCGGCTGGACTGGCTGGCACGATCAAGCGGATGAATCGCACGCTCGACGCCCTCTACGCGATGACCGGCGACGAAAAAAATCAGGCGAATTTCAAGACGACGCTGAAAAATTTCGCCTCGACTTCGCAACAGGCCGACCAGTTGATGCGAAAACTGATAACCGATGCCGAAAATATCGACAAGCTACTCGCCAGCATCCAGAAGCAGGTCGACAAAATCAACGAAGGCAAAGGCACCGCCGGCAAACTGCTGAACGATCCGCAACTGTACAATAACCTGCTGAGCGTAACCGAGCAGATGGAAGGACTCATAAAAGACTTCCGCCGCCTGAGCCGGAAATGGGAGAAAAAAGGCGTAGGGATTAAATTAAAATAGCCGGGTGCTATGCACTTCCGCGCGGGGCTTGCCCCGCGGCGGCAAAAACTGTCGTACGACATGGGGCTAATTTGTTGGCGGATTCAGGGATTCGAATTCCGGCACGATTCGTTTCAGAGCGGCGACAACCTTTTCGTGGTCCAGGCAGTCCACCATTCTGGACAATTCGGATATTCCCTGTTCGACTTTTTCCCACAGCACGGGTTGATGTGCCCATACCATGACTTTGGGGTGGACCGTCGGTTCGATGTCTTCGCCCTCGGTTCGCAGTTCTTCAAAGAGCTTTTCGCCCGGGCGAATGCCGGAATATACGATATCGATGTCCTCGTCGGGGCGAAATCCGCTCAAGGTAATCATCTGCCGGGCAAGGTCGTCGATTTTCACCGGGTCGCCCATGTCCAGCAGGAATATCTGTCCGCCCTGCCCGGTAGCGGCAGCCTGCAAGACCAACTGGGCCGCTTCGGGAATGGTCATGAAGTAGCGGGTCATATCCGGATGCGTAACCGTAATCGGGCCGCCCGCGGCAATCTGTTTGCGGAAGATAGGAATTACCGAACCGTTCGAACCAAGCACATTGCCGAACCGCACCGCCTTGAACTGCGTCTTGCAGCCCGGTCTGCCGTTGAGGGCCTGGGTGTAGATTTCTACGACGCGTTTGGTGCAACCCATGATAGAGGATGGGTTTACGGCCTTGTCCGTGGAAATTGTAACAAATTCCGAAACTTCATAGCGGCAGGAGGCGTCGGCGACGTTTTTGCTGCCCATGACGTTATTTTTGATCGCCTCGCAGGGGTTCCATTCCATCAGCGGCACGTGTTTGTGGGCGGCAGCGTGAATTACAACATCCGGCCGGGAATCTTCCCATACGGTCATCACGTGCTGCCGGTCGTAAATATCGCAAATTCGCGGCGTAATTTTGATTTCGGGGAATGACCGTTTCAGTTCGTTCATGATGTCGAACATGGGCGTTTCGGCCTGTTCCACCAGCACCAGGCCGGCGGGTTCGTAGTTGCATATCTGCCGGCACATTTCCGAGCCGATACTCCCGCCGGCGCCGGTTACCAGGACGACGCGGTTCTGAGCGAATTTCGCGACCGCCTCGATGTCCAGTTGTACCACCTCCCGGCCAAGCAGGTCGTTGATGTCTACCGGGCGAATCTGCGAAACCGTTACCCGCCCGTCGATTAAATCGCCCACTCCGGGCAGCGACTGGAATTGCAGTTTTGTACCGGTGCACAATTTCACGACGCGGCTGAGTTGTTTTTGCGTCGCACGGGGCATGGCGATGATAATTTCTTCAATCTTATTTTCTTTGCATATATCGGCTATCATCTCGGTGGTTCCAAGTACCGGGATGCCGTGAATCAGAATACCTTTTTTGCCGGGGTCGTCATCTACCAGGCCTGCCACGCGATATCGTTCCACTCGCATCCGCTGCATTTCGCGGATAATCGCTTCGGCGGCGTTGCCTGCTCCCACCACCAACACGCGTCGGGCGCCCTCTTTGGCTACGGGGCGAAATTCTTCCCGGTAGATGCGGAATCCCAGGCGGGCGGTGGAAATCATGAACACCGAGGCAAGGAAATCCAGTACCAGTACCGACCGGGGAAAGAGCGAAAAATACTGCTCGAGAATAGAGTCTGTTTGTATCTTGAGAAACTCGGGAACGGTATAGAACAACGATAGGCACACAAAGGCCAGCACGACAAAAAACCACGACGCCAGGAGAATTCGGGTAACGTCCCGAATGCCGGAATACTGCCACCCGCCGCGAAGCAGCTTCATCATGCCGAAAATAATGAGTTTAACTATGAGGAAAAAAGGCAGAATGCGGAGAAAATTTTCAGTAAACCAATCCACGGATTTAACTTCGGGATCGAGGGGTATTGTGTCATATCTGATCAGGAAGGCGAGCAAAAGCGAGACAGTAAACAGGACAATGTGTACGGTAAGCACAACCGGATATTTGTGCGCGGAGACAAATGATTCCAACCACAAAAGCCATTCGAATCGTTTGCGGACATCCAACCACAAAAGCCATTTGAATCGTTTGCGGACAGATTTGTTATTTTCTATTTTTGGCATAGGCGAAAACTTTTTCTCTGCTCCGTTGCAGTAAATAAAGCAGCGGTATCATCGCTTTACTGTCTTCCTGATAAAACCAATCTTGTCGGATTGTAGTTTGGGTTGTCCGACGGGGCAACTATAATCAAGCCGAGGTTCTTAGGCTCCTGAAAACACGGTAGTTGAAAAAGATTCAGTGGCGAATTGGTTTGTCGGAACGATTTTCCTTTTCTTTGTCCTTTTTCTCTTCTGCATTACCTTTTGTTACGGTAGTGTTTTTTCCCTCCAAGGGAGTTTTTTTCTCGGGCTTCTTTTCCTGGACAAGAGTACCACTTGCCTTGCCGCTGGCGACCATTCCGTCCCAAAGAATATTGATTGCTTCTGTCAATTCCTGGTTGCGAGAGTATTGCAATGCGGCCGCAAGGGCTTTTCTGGCGGCCTTGACATCTCCGTCTCGCCATCTGATATACCCGAGCAGAAATTGGCCGGTTGGATTTTTCGGGTATTTTTTTACGTAATTTTCCAGCCGTACTATATCTCGAATGTAATCTGCCCCCTTACCATAAAAAGCTTTTGGATGCACATGGATCAATGCCAGTTCGGGGAATCGCTCCAGGGTTTCCTGAAGATAAAAGGAGGGCAGGGAGTAAATTCCATGAGACGTGGCAAAATATGTATGCATCAGACTCAGGAGGCTTTCCGGTGAATTTATGGAAATGGTGTTGGCCAGATTAAACTGGAATACCGCTTCCCGAAAGTCTCCATGCCTGAACGCAATTTCGCCTTTTTGCATCAATTCCTGAAATTTGCCGGGGATATCTGGTGCGAGAGTGGTAATTTTTCCCTGTTTTCCCTGCTTTAACGTGCGTGCGTTGTCTGGGCCTAATGCCGAAATGTATGCCGCGCCGGATTGCAATATCAACGGCGAGCTTTTTTTTGCCAGGGGGTCCGGTGGTTTTGTAAAGTCAAGAGCGCCCCCCAATGTGGATTTGGTGGATGATTTGCTATAGGTTGACGAGCCTCTTGGGCCTGCCAGCGTCGGGGTGGTTTTGCCTTGCGATGGCGGCCTCCGTGTGAAGCCGCCGCCGAAATGGTCCATAGTGCCGCGATATGGATTCGTTCCGATTTTCCTGCTTACCGTGAAATTGGGTGATTTTGCACTCATGGAAATATTGGGTTGGGTACGCTGAAGGCGTGCCCCGCGGTTTCTGCTGGTAGAATGCATACTCTGGTTGTATATAGAAGAAGCCAACACTCCGCCGCCGCTGTGGGCTCGAGATCGCGATAAATTCCCCACGCCGCTGGAATAATGCGAAAACGAAGCGGCAGGGCTGCTAAATTGTCCCGGAGAGCGGATACCTGAAAGGCCTACCGTTTTTCTGGACTGGGCCGATGCCTGCACGGAAAATCCTGCAAAAACAGACATCGCCAAAATTCCAAGTCCGAAATTTCGTATTAAATCAAACACCTTTACTCTCCAAGAAAAACATGCTGTGCCTCCTATATTGATTATATGAGAAAAGCGATCTACTTTCAGGAATTATCGGCAAAATATTCAGCCATTCTACTGTCATAACGCTTTCTGGTCGCGTGGATTTCATTTGCGGTTAGTTTTTTTCCACTCAGCCCGATACAAAACGCCACCGGGATACCGCAGCCATTGAGCCACATCGCCGAGGCTTGGAGACGTTCGGCTGGCTGGCGGATTCACCATGAACAATTCCCTGCCCGCCAATATTTCATGAAACGCCTTGGGCTCCTGGCCAAACGGCGGCAACGGCTTGCCCAGATATTGTATCGACACATCCGGGCTTTTCCCCTCCAGTCGCTGGACAAGCAGCAGTGGATAGCGGGAGGTGTTATCCGGCAGGATAACGCCATTCGGCCCGGCTTCGGCAAGGGCGGCAAGGGCAAAATCACGGGCCGAGTGCTCGTTGTGCTTCCACGGCATCAACCAGTATCGCGATTCGTCGCGAAACGGGAATCTTTGACCACGTGGTCCGGCCAGCCTTGGCGCAACGGCGTAAAATATCGGCCCAATCACGAGAAACAGCAGCGACAACCCCACTACGCCAACCTGCCATCTCCGCGAGCGATCCGCCAGCGCAGCCATGCCGATCATCGCCGCGATAACTATCATTACCAGGCTTGGCAGGAAGAAGGTAAACTGGTCTGGTATGGGATATCGCACGAAAAACCCGACGTGAATCACGGTGATCGCGCCCAGCGCGGCAGCCAGGCCTCCTCCAAGTCGGCGGCGCATCGCAAACCAGCCAACTATCGCCAGCGGCAAAAGGAGATTCACGAAATTCATTCCCACCAGGAGAAAATTTGCCTTCCAGTTTTTTGAACTGCCGCTGAGATTGAGAACTTCCCGCGAAAATTTACCCATCAACGCCGAGCCAATCGCTCCCCAAAGGTCTCCCGTGCGAACGGCCAGCTCCGCGGTCATGCCGATATACAGCCCGGCACCCAGCAGATATGCCACCCCAGCCGTCACCAGCGACCAGGCAGGAAGACGTCGCCGGAATATCAGCACGACGGCGACACAGAAATATACCGGCATAGCCAGCAGCGCGAAATTGTGCACGCACAATCCAAGCCCGCAGAATCCCGCCAGGGCTGCCAGTGTTCCCCAGCGAGGCCGATGCAGCAATGCCACCAACAAATACAACTCCACGGTGAATCCAGCTACGCTCCAGGTGTAGACCTCGGTAACGGTAGACAGCCACCATGCGGTATGGCAGATTCCCAACGTCGCAGCCCCCAGCAGGCCGATCCATTTCCGCCCGGTCAGCCTCGTGCCCAGGGCAGCGATGTTCGCCACTGCAACGGCCATGCCGATTCCGCTGAGGATAGTCAATATGAACGGCAGGTGCTGGAGCGGAGCAATTTGCGCAATTCCATGCCCGACAACGATAAATAATGGATGCCCCGAAGACAGTCCCATATCTCCATGATAATCCCCCACAAGGCATCGCCACTGGCGGTCGCCGCTGTCCTGCCAGTTCACCGACCGTTGTGCGGTGGCGACGTACAGCAGGCAAAATACCGCCGCGACCGCAAACCAGCCGCCCAAACCAAGTCGGCTGGTCGAACGAACGTCATTTTCCAGCGATCGACTGCCCATGATTCACGATCCAATCATCCGTTGACGGTTTTCCACCAGTCCACAAATTGTTTTATGCCCTGCTCGAAGGGCATTTTCGGCTCGTATCCCAACAGGCGGGAAGCTTTTTCCACGTTCGCGAAGGTGCGTTCCACATCGCCGGCCTGCATCGGCTGGCGGTCGATGATCGCAGTCTTGCCGATAGCCTTCTCCAGCGTCGCGATCATATCGGTAAGCGAAATCGGATGTTTGCCGCCCAGGTTGATAATCTCGTATCCCTCGCAGCGGTCGATAGCCGCCGTTACACCGTCGATTATGTCGTCGATGTATGTATAGTCGCGGCTGGTCGTGCCGTCGCCGAATACGGGTATCGGCTCGTCCCGCATGATAAGTTCCGTGAACTTCCGGATCGCCAGGTCAGGCCGTTGCCGTGGGCCATATACCGTGAAAAATCGCAGGGCGGTTACCGGCAGGTCGTAGAGGTGATGATAACTATGGCAGATCAATTCGCCCGCCTTTTTCGTGGCGGCGTATGGCGAAATGGGATGGTCCACGTTGTCAGTTTCGCTGAACGGCACCTTGGGATTGTTGCCGTATACGCTGGACGAAGAGGCGAAGATAAATCGAGGCCGGACTTCAGCCGTCACAGCCAGGTCCAACAGGTTCATGGTGCCCATGATATTGGCCCGCTCATACCCAACAGGGTCTTCAATGGAAGGCCGAACGCCTGCCTTTGCGGCCAGGTGTACTACGGCGTCCAGTTCCTGGCATTCATCCAGCCACAGGTGTTCCATGGCGTCGGTGTCGCAGATATCCTTCTGGAAAAAGCGAACCTGTTTATGGTGAATGAAATCTTCGAGGTTCTGCTGCTTGATGCGGTGATCGTAAAACGGATCGAAATTGTCGATAGCTATTATTTCATCGCCGCGGGCAAGCAGCCGCTGGCATAAATGCGAGCCGATAAACCCTGCCGCTCCAGTAATGATTATCCGCATACGTTGTTCCTTGGTTATCGGGCGAATCGCCGCGACGATAAAAAAATCGTAGGTCTCTAATCAAGGCCGGTTTCGTAACCGGCTCCCAGGAAAAGAATACGGCAAAAGATACCTGAATGCAACTGCCTCATACTGATTCGGATTCAGCCCGCAGTGGCCTGGTCATGAGGTTCGCGATGGCCTGCTTGGCGGGCTTGTTCTCGAAAAGCACCTGGTAGATGCCTTGGGTTATTGGCATTTCCACGTTCAGTTTCCTGGCTAATTCCACCACGCTGCGGGTTGTGGGCACGCCTTCGACCACGGCTGGCGTTTCGCCGAGGGCCTGTTCGAGAGTTTTGCCGCTGCCGATCGCCTCGCCGAAACTGCGATTCCGCCCGACGGGAGAAAAGCACGTCGTAACCAGGTCGCCCATGCCAGCCAGCCCCGCGAAAGTCTCCGCGTGTGCGCCTGCAGCCAGTCCCAGCCGGGAAATTTCCACAAGCCCGCGAGTAAGCAACGCCGCCTTGGCGTTATTCCCAAACCCCAAGCCGTCCACAACGCCTGCGGCAATGGCGATAACGTTTTTCATCGCGCCGGCCAGCTCCACGCCGATCAAATCCGGGTTGGTATAGACGCGAAAGTAAGGTCTTGCCAGGCAACGCTGAATCGTGGCTGCAAGTCCCGCGGAACTGCTTGCCACGGCTACCGTTGCCGGCAGTTTGTCGGCGATTTCCGGGGCGATGGACGGGCCTGACAGCGCGGCGACGGGTCTGTCCGTCTCGCCGAGGACATCCAGCAGAATTTCAGTCGGTCGCTGCAATGTTCCGTTCTCAATACCCTTGGCCACCGAGCAGATTGCCAGGCCCGGCGGGCAGTGCTCCTTGAGGCGGCTCCATACCGAACGCATGTATTGCGTGGGGACAGCCGAGATGATTATGTCCGTATTATCGAAGGCGTGGGAATCGTCGCTGGTAATCTCAATGCTCTCCGGCAGCATGCAGCCGGGCAAAAATCGCCGATTCTCCCGATGGGCAGCCAATTCGTCGGCCTGGTCGGCAAAGGCGGACCATATCCGCACGCCGCCGCCGTTCTCTGCCAGCATGACGGCACAAACCGTGCCCATGCCGCCATCGCCAATAATCGTAAACCGTAAACTCATGCCGCTAGGCTACTCACAGCGGAAGCAATTGTCCAGAAATGCTTGGAGCAATTCACGTTTCCGTATGGTTCCAAAAACGGAAAAAATGAGAAAAATTTGCCCGATTTGTCGATCCGAATCAAGTTATCAGACCTATTTTGTCGAAGATTGAAACATAATGATACCGGTGATTATCAGTAGCGTTTTGTTGACTATGTTGGCGATTCTGGCGTTTTACATGGTTGCGCGTCCGCACATTTGGTTGCGGCTGTGGAGTCCGTGGCAGCGACACACGGGCCGGCGCGAATTAAATACGCACCAGAAGTCGATGTTGGCAGGGGTGCAGGTGCGCTCGGCTATGGTGGGGCTGATCCTGCTGGCCATCGCGGTGGTTCTGCCAACGGGCATCGCGAAAAAATACTACGATGCCGGCCCGGAACCAGAATCGGATGTTATCGCACAGCAAAGATTCGCCGACTATTCGCTCCAGCCGCTCCAGGGCGGACTGAGTTTAAATCTCGAAGAAGAAAATCTCTGGGATGATACCCAGCAAAACAATATTATTTTGCCCTTCGCCGAATATAAGTGAACAAGTGTAATTTGTGCTCGGGGGAATCAGCTAATCTTATTCGCCGTAAAGGTCCGATAAACAACCCGTAGGGAGGTAGTATATGAAATTTGTACGCGCATGGATGCCGGTATGTTTCGCTGTTATCTTTCTGGGCCTGGTTGGCTGTGATAAAGATAAGATGAAGGCGGACTGGGAAAAGTTTACCCAGAAAGACGGGGCGAAAAAGAAGAAAAAAATCAAGATTCCCCCCGAAATACGCGGTACGATTTCAGAAGTCGCTACGCTTGTTTCTGCCGGTAACGCGCCGATCAGCGGTGTGGGGATTGTCGTCGGCCTGGAGAAAAAAGGCTCGACGGAAATCCCGCCGCAACTGAAACAGGGCTTGATCAAGTATATCAAAAGCTGGATCAAGATCGGCAGGCCGTCGTACGACACCGAGGCTATTTCGGCAACGGATTTTCTTCTCGATAAAGACACCGCCATTGTCGACGTAAGCGTTCGGGTTCCGCCGGGCGCTCCGAAGGGAACGCGACTGGACGTTTTCGTAAGTGCAGCCGCCCGTACCAGCACAACCTCCCTGCAAAGCGGTGTGTTGCTACCTACGGAAATGACGTGGAAAGGCGTGCAAACCGGGGGCGGCAAGGGCAAATTGTACCTCAAACCGATGGGATTGGCTGAAGGCACCATCTTTGTCAACCCGTTTATCAACCCCGCCAATCCGAAAGAAAAAGGCAAATTCCGCCAGGGCAGAATTCTCGGCGGCGCGAAAATTACGCGGGACCTGACAATCCGCCTGGAATTGCTCAGGCCCGGCTACCAGATGTGCAGCTTGCTCCAGCGATTGATCAACGAGAGGTTCCCGTCCCAGGGCAAGCCGGTTGCATCCGCCAAAACGATTCACTATATCGAAATTGCCGTACCTCAAAGGTATCGCAATAACTACAGATATTTCCTGCAATTAATCCTGCATCTGCCGCGGCGGGGCGGCCACGGTGCCTTCACCGCAAAGGCAAGGGAAATTGCCAAGGCGTTGAAAAAACCCAATGTTAACTACGATTCGCTGGCTTTGGTTTGGGAAGCTATGGGCCCAAGCATTTTGCCGATTGTCCAGAAGCAGTACGCATCGAAAGCTCCGGCGGCTTCCTATTTTTCTGCGCGTGCCGGGCTTCGTCTCGGCGACAATCACCTGGCCGGGCCTATCGTAATGCGATTTGCCGAAGCGACCAAGTCTCCCTATCGGCTCATTGCCATCAAGGAGTTGGGGCATCATCCGGACCTGCTTGCAGCGGGCAGGCTGCTTGACAAGCTGCTGAATGATCGCAACGAACTGGTACGCATCGCCGCTTACGAATCGCTGATTAAGCGAAACGGCTTTTCCGCTATAACACGATATATGGTCGACGAAGGCGAATTCGAAGACCAGCCACCCGCCTTCATCGTAGACGTGGTCAATTCCAAGCGGGATTTTGTCGTCTACGCCACCCGTACCCTGGAGCCGAAAATTGTGCTCTTCGGCAGGGATATTCCCCTTTCGACCCCGTTTTTCTACGATTCGCCGGATAATCTCGTAACGATTTTCGAGAAAAAGGCTCTTTCGCGGGAAAAACTCGACGCCATGGTGAAAAAGCTGAAAAACACGGCCGAAGAGTTGAAAGAAGCGGCGGAAATCACGAAGAAAACCGGACGTAAGCTAAGCCAGCAGGAAGTGCGGGAAATGGTCATCAAAGGGCAGGAATTCGACGCCATGAAGCGGCAATTCAACCTCGGCCCTAATGGCGAGATGCCACCTCACGAACGGCAGATACTTGCCAAAGACCATCTGGTGGTCTACCGAAAAATCCAAAACAGTACCGAAATCAGCAAACGGTTCCGGATTAATTATTCGGTACGGGAGTTGATTCGAGTACTCGGAGAAACGCCCCGGCCTGACCTCAAAACCGGAAATGTGCACGGTTTGGGCCTGACATATAGCCAGGTTGTCGGGATTTTATGCCAATTGTGCAAAGATAAAAATATTCAGGCAAAATTCGTCTTGCAACAACTGCCCGAAATGCAGAGAATCTATCGCATTACCCCATCTGTGGGGCGGCCGGACACGCCGGAACGCTAAATGTTGTGGCGTCCTGCCGATTGAAGAGAAAAACCGAATTCAATTTGCCTACGCCTTATGAAACTGAAAAAACTGATTGTTGCCGGATTTAAAAGCTTTGCCGACCGAACCGAGTTCGAGTTTGACGATGGTGTCAGTTGCATCGTCGGGCCTAACGGATGCGGCAAGAGCAACGTTGTCGATGCGATAAAGTGGGTACTGGGGGAGCAGTCCGCCAAGAGCCTTCGCGGCTCGGAGATGCTGGACGTCATTTTCAACGGTTCGTCCGCCCGCAAGCAGTCCGGCATGGCGATGGTTACGCTGGAGTTCGACAACTCCGAGGGAATCCTTCAGCCGACTGCGAACGGCCAGATGCAGCCGTCGGAGACCGTTTCGGTAACCCGCCGGCTGTACCGCTCCGGCCAGAGCGAGTATCTCATCAACAAAAACCCCGCCCGCCTGCGCGACATCAAGGAAATGTTCCTGGATACCGGCATGGGGGCCAGCGCGTACAGCATTATCGAGCAAGGCCGGGTCAGCCAGTTCCTCCAGGCCTCCCAGGAAGAACGCCGGGCCTTCTTCGACGAAGCCGCCGGAATCAGCCGATACAAAGCCCGACGAAAAGAAGCCCTCCGCAAACTCGACCGCGTCGAGCAGAATCTCCTGCGATTACAGGACATTCTCGCCGAAGTCGAAAAACAGCTTCGCTCCATAAAGTACCAAGCCGGCAAGGCAAGAAATTTCCAGGCCTATTCCGAGCGACTGCGCGAACTGCGCAGCCTCTACTTCCTCAGCCGCTACCACAGTCTGACCGGCGATCGCAGAACCCGCCAGGGGAATCTGGATACCGCACACGACGCCCTGGCGGCGATAAATTCGAGAATAGCCCAACTGGAAAAAGCCCAGTCCGCCGCGGAAATCGAAACGGCTGAGCTTGAACAAACCGCCCGCGACCTGCAGTCTCGCGCGTCGTCGCTGTCGGCCCGAATTACCACCGGCCGGGAACGGGCACAAATGCAGACCAAACGCGTCGAGGAACTTACGGGGCAGGTGCTTTCCAATACCAGCCGATGCGAAGAACTCGAAGCCCGCATCGACGACTGCGCCAAAGATATCGCCACGCGGGAAGCGGAATTGGAAAGTGTATTGAAGGGCACAGACGAACTTCAGGCCCAGAACGACGCCATCCGCGAAAAACACGCCGCCGGCGAATTGGCTATCACCAAACGCCAAGCCGACTTGCAGGACGAGAAAAACGGCGTTACCGACCTGCTCCGCCGCACGCAGCAACTCCACAGCGACGTCCACGCCATCGGCTTGAAGCGGCAGAACCTCCACAACGAGCAGCAGCGTATCTCCGAGCAGGTCGAAAAGCTGGCTGGCGCCCTCAAGGAATTGCTCGTCGAGCAGGCACAGCACCACGCACGGAAAAAAGACATCGAAGAAGTAATCGCCGATTCGGAGAACAAGCTCCAGCAGGTTCGCAATTCGCTTGGCGAGCTGATGGATACCGAGCAATCCCTCGGCAAGAAGCTCTCAGCTTCCCGCGAGCAGCGGAGCGTGCTGGCTGGGCGGATCCACACGCTGGAAGAAATGCACGAAAAGATGGAGGGCATCGCCGAGGCGACCCGCCGTGTGCTGCAGGCCCGCAACGAAGGCAAGCTGCCGGCCATCCAGGGTATGCTGGGCGATTTCATCCAGACCGACCTCCAGAACGCCATGCTGGTGGAGGCTGCACTTGCCGGTGCGGATCAATATCTGTTGGCTGCCCATTACAGCCAAGTGCAAACTTCCTCCGACGAGCTGCGGGAAATTCTCGGCGAGGGCGGCAGCGTCGAGATTGTCTGCATGGATCGGATTACCGCCCCCGTATTCGAAGATATTTCCGCAGGCATTCCACAATCGCGGGGCTGCGTGCTGGATAGGGTGCAATTCGAGGCGTGGCTGACCCCGGCAATGCAAAGTCTGCTCGGCCATACGTTTATTGTTGATACTCTCGCCGAGGCTGCACTTGCGGCGGATGTTGCCCCGCGCGGCGCGAGGTTCGTAACCCGGGCTGGGGAAGTTCTCGAAGCCGACGGGCGAATCCGTCTCGGCACGGCAAACCGCACCGAAGGCGTCATCGCCAGACGCAGCCAGCTTACCGAACTGGTCGCCCAACAGCAGCGACTCGAAGCGGAAATCGACACCCTCCAGGCACAGTGCACCACCACCCGCGAGCAGCGCGAAAACCTCGATAAGGACGTGCACCAATTGCGAACCGCGATTTACGAAGCCAACTTCGAACGCAGCGAGTGCGACAAACGCCTCGACGCACTGGCCCAGCAGATTACGCAGCAGAAAAACGAAGAACCGCAACTGACAAAAAATCTCGACGAAATTACCCGGCAAATCGAAGCCGCCATCCAGACGGAACACGAAACCAAGGAAAAAGTTGCCGAACTGGAGAAAAACAAACTCCTGCGGGACGAGCACATCGCCCAACTGGAAGAGCAACTCGTCGCCGCCCGCGCCCAGCAGAACGAACTCAACGAGGCGCGAAGCGAGGTTCGGGCATCGCTAGCCGCTGCCGAGCAGAAAAAGCTCGCCCTCCGCGATTCGACAGCCTCCCTCAAACGGCAGCGCGAGGAAATGGAATCCGAGCAGGCTACCGCCAAGTCGAATATCGAATTGGATCGCAAGCGGAAGGTCGAAGCTGAGCAGGAAATCCAGACCTCCAACGAGCAGGTTGAGAAACTCACTGCCGAGCAGCAGGTGCTCCAGCAGGAGGTTCGGGACGTCGCTGAATCCCGCGACGGCCTGGGCGAGCAACTTGGTGAAATCCGCCAGCAACTGTCCGAGCGGCGGAAGGCTGCCGAGGAAAGCAACGAAATCGTCGGTAACCTGCGGGTCAGGCTCAGCGAGCTGGATGCGCACATTGGCGACCTTATCAGCCGGGCTTCCGACGAAATGCAGATGGACCTCGCCGAGTTGCTCAAGAATTACGAGCACGACGACGAGCGGGACTGGCAGGCTGTCGAGACGGAAATGAACGAGCTTCGCGGCAAGATAGATCGGCTGGGCAACGTCAACCTCGACGCCATCAGCGAGCAGGAAGAACTCGAACAGCGAGGCCAGTACCTCCAAGGCCAATTGGACGACATCACCGACGCCCGCAAACAGCTCGAAGAACTTATCCGAAAACTCAACGACGAAAGTCGCCAGCGGTTCGTCGAAACATTCACAGCTGTGCGGGAAAATTTTCAAACGCTGTTCCGCAAACTCTTCGGCGGCGGCAAGGCGGATATCCTGCTGACCGACCCGGACGACGTGCTGGAAAGCGGTATCGAAATCGTCGCCAGGCCTCCCGGCAAGGAATTGCGGAGCATCAGCCTGTTAAGCGGTGGCGAAAAGACGATGGCTGCCCTGGCGATGATCTTCAGCTTCTTCCGTGCCAAGCCCTCGCCGTTCTGTCTGCTGGACGAAGTAGACGCCGCCCTGGACGAAGCCAATACCGAGCGATACAACGCACTGGTCGGCGAATTTATCGCCGACACCCAGTTCATCATGATCAGCCACGCCAAGCGGACAATGTCCATCGCGAACGTGCTTTACGGCGTAACGATGCAGGAACGCGGCGTATCGAAACGCATCAGCGTGCGATTCGAGGAGGCAGACAAGATCGACGAAGTCCTAGAACCGGTCGCCATGTAGCGTGGGCGTTCCCACCCACGCGGGAACCGGGAAAAACGGGAACCAGGAACTGGGGAAAACGAGAAACGGGAAAAACAGGAACCAGTAAAAACGTCGGGTGGCGGCGGGAAGACTTATGTTGGGTGCCATGCTTCTGCTTGCAGAAGCATGCGGTAAAAAAAACGCGCCGGGTGGCATGGCGACACCGAAGGGGTCGCCATGATGGGTCGCGTAGAAATTGTGTACGGAATCGTTCATGGCTACCCCGCAAAAAACGCGGGGTTTCCATGCCACCCGACATC
>JAIORC010000289.1 GCA_021108335.1 Phycisphaerae bacterium | reverse complement strand
ACGGAAATCTTGATCTCGCTGGTGGTGATGTTCTGGATGTTGGCTTTGACCTTCGCCAAGGCAGCGAACATGCGGTCGGCGACGCCGGTGTGCATCTGCATGCCGATACCCACAATCGAAATCTTCGCCAGGTGATCCTCGTAGCCGTAAGAACATTTGAGGCTCGTGCAAAGCCGGCCGACGACTTGTTGCGTGTCGTGCAGTTCCTTCAGGTCGATCGTGAAGGAGATGGTCGCTTTTTTGTCTTTCGGCGTCGTCTGGATGATGTCATCGACGCTGATGGTGTTCTTAGCCAGCGTGTGGAAAATTTTCGCACACAGGCCCGGCCGGTCAGGCACGTCGCGGAGAGTGATACGCGCAATGCCCTTTTTCAAGGCGGCGCCGCTGACGACAATACGTTCCATGGATTCGGTTTGAGCCACGATCATGGTTCCTTTTCTGTTATTGAGACTACTTCGCAGGTGAATGGGTACGTTGTATTTCTTGGCGACCTCGACGGCGCGATTGTGCAGCACGTTGACGCCCTGGGTGGCTAATTCCATCATTTCGTCATAGCTGATGGTGTCGATTTTTCGCGCGGTCGACACGATACGGGGGTCGGCGGTGTATACGCCGTCCACATCGGTATAATTTTCGCAGGCGTCGGCGTCCAAGGCCGCTGCCAATGCTACCAGCGAAACGTTGCTGCCGCCGCGGCCCAGCGTCGTAACGTGGCCGTCCGGCGTAATGCCCTGGAACCCGGCGACAATGACAATCCGCCCGGCGTCCAGTTCCCGGTGAATGCGTTTGGCGTCGATGCTGCGGATGCGGGCCTTGGTGTGCTTCTTGTCGGTGATTATGCCGATCTGCCCGGCTGTGAAGCTGATCGCCGGTGCGCCCGTCTCTTCCAAGGCCATCGCCATCAGCGATATGGTTACCTGCTCGCCGGTAGCCAGCAGTTGGTCCATTTCGCGCTTCGGGGCGGGCTTGCCCTTCATAACCTGCCCGGCGAGGTCTTCGAGCTGGTCGGTGCTCTTGCCCATCGCCGAAACAACCATCACGACCTTGGAGCCGGTTTTCTTCGCACGAATCGCCCGCTTCGCCGCTGCCCGGATTTTCTCGGCGTCGGCAACGCTCGTGCCGCCAAATTTCATTACGATGATGCTCATTGGTTTCCAGTTTCCTGATTCAGGCTCTGTCTGATCAAAATTCCGCTTCGCAGAGCGTATAAAATAGCGATTTTGCGGCGAAAGTCTATGGGGAACCTCTAAAAAAAAATTACTCGCCGGAGATTGGAGCGAAACAACCATGGCTTGCAAGCAAGCCATGCCACCCAAAAACAAATAAATAAAAAAAACTGGGTGGCATGGCGACACCACAGGGGTCGCCATGATGGATGGCATAGAAATCGCGTGGTGGCGCTATATCTTTCGCGTGGTGGCCTTCCCAGGCCACCACGGTTTTGCCCGGATTCGAACCCGAATTCGCGGCGGCCTGGGAAGACCGCCACGCGGGATGCAAAGCATTACGGCACAGGTTGCAAACCTGTGCCACCTTTTATCGCACGGTCAGGAAATATTCCATGAGGTCGTGTCCGTGGTCGATGTGGAGATCGGCGGCTTCGGCGTCGTTTTCGCAGAACGTCCCGACTATGGCGTGCTCCATGCCTTTGCCGGCAATGGCGAACGGTACGGGGTCCGACGTGTGCGTGCGGAGGTCGCAGGGCGTTGGATGATCCGGCAGTACCATCAGCCGCCAGTCATCGCCGGCGGCTTTGAGCCGCTGGAGAACCGGGCCTACGATTTCCCGGTCGATCTGCTCGATGGCATGAACTTTCGCGCTGACGTCGGCACCGTGGCCGGCTTCGTCGGGGGCTTCTATGTGCACGAATACCAGGTCGTAATCGTCCAGGGCTGCGATGGCGGCAGCGCCTTTGCCGGCGTAGTTGGTATCGACGTAGCCGGTGGCGCCCTCGACCTCTATAACGTCCCAGCCGATGAGTTTGCTGATGCCCCGGATGAGATCGACAGCGGTAATAGCCGCCCCACGCAGGCCGAAGCGGGACTCGAACGTCGGCAGGGTCGGCATTTTGCCCTGGCCCCACAGCCAAATGTCGGTGGCGGGGTTTTCGCCGAGTTCGTGGCGGACGGAGTTGATTTCGCACTTGCCGAGGATGTCGTGCGCCTCGGCCATGATCGCGACTATCGCTTCGGCACCCTGGCCGGTCGGCAAATGCTCTCTGACGGGCTGGCCGAGAATATCGTGCGGCGGAATCGTCTCGACGTTCAATTCGCCGGGAATGGTCATCAGGTGCCGATATCCCACACCGGTGTAAATTTTCACGTCGGTTTCCTGGAGGCTTTCGGAGAGCCTTCCCAATAGGGCAGCCGCTTCGTTGGTGGAGATGTGCCCGGCACAGTAGTCTTCCATTACGCCTTCGATAACCGTTACGAGGTTGCAGCGGAATATCCATTCGTCCGGCTCGACGGCGATATCCTGGGCAGCGGCTTCGAGCGGCGCCCGGCCTGTGTAGAAAGTCCGCGGATCGTAGCCGACCACCGAGAGAGTCGCCACGTCCGAGCCGCAGGGCATATTGTCGGGAATGTTCCGCACCGCCCCGAGTCGCCCGCCAGCGGCTAGTGAATCCATGTGCGGAATGTCCGCCGCCTGGAGGGGAGTCTTGCCGTCCAGTTCATCCAAAGGCCTGTCGGCTGCCCCGTCGGGTATGATAATCACGTATTTCATGTAAATTAAGCCTCTATTCCAGCGTCTACGGCACAGGTTGCAAACCTGTGCCACCGTCTATTGCTAAACCTCTATTCCAGCAGTTCTTCGGGGTGTTCGTCCACAATGCCGATGCAGATGCTCTTTGCCCGGATATCGTCGAGCGCGTCGATTTCTTCAAGCGCCTGCCGCAGGTCGCCCTCGTTTGAGCGATAGGTCGTGATGACCAATGGCCGGCTGTCGTCGGCTTCGTGGTCGACTTCGTGGTCGTACTCGTGCTGCAGGACCGAGCAGATGCTGATATTGTATCGGCTCAGTATCGCGGCGACATTGGCCAACACGCCGGGATGGTCCTGGACCATCATGCGGATGTAGTATCGACTTTTGACATCGGAAATCGGCAGTTGGACAGCCGGTTCGTTCTTATCCGCCCACAGCCCCAGCATCTTGAAGTCGGCTTGGGCGGTTCCCACGGCTATCGCGGCGATATCGCCCACCACTGCCGAGGCGGTCGGCATTCCGCCGGCCCCGCGGCCATAGTACATGGTATGGCCGGTGGCGTGCCCGTAAACGCTGACCGCGTTGAAAGGCCCGGAAACCCACGCCAGCGGGTGTTCCTGCGAGATAAACACCGGGCGAACGCGAAGGCTGATACCCTTGCTGCGACGCTGGGCGATGGCAAGGAGCTTCACGACGTAGCCAAGTTCAAAGCCCCACTGAATATCGCACAACTCCAGCGTGTCGATGCCGACGGTGGGAATCGCTTCGACGTCCACTTTCTGCCCGAAGGCAAGCGAGGCCATAATCGCCAGCTTGTGGGCGGAGTCTCCGCCGCCGACGTCGAGGGTGGGATCTGCCTCGGCCAACCCGCCCGCCTGCGCGTCGGCGAGGGCTTCGGCGTATGATTGGCCGGTCTCAGCCATCGACGAAAGTATGAAATTGCACGTGCCGTTGACGATGCCGTAAAGCGCGTCGATGCGGTTGGCTACCAGGCTGCACAACGCCCGGATAATCGGGATGCCGCCGGCGCAACTGGCTTCGAATGAAATCGACACGCCGTTTTCCCTGGCCAGGGCGAACAGCTCCGGCCCGTGGTGGGCCAGTAGCGCCTTGTTGGCGGTAACGACACACTTGCCGGCCCGCAGCGCCCGCTCGGTAACTTCCTTGGCGAAGGTCAATCCGCCGACAAGCTCCACGACCACCGAAACGTCATCGTCGGTCAGGGCGGTTTCGAGATTATCGCGGAACAGCGAGTCGTCCAGTTCCAGCCGGCGGGCATTGGTGAAATCCACGTCCACGATATGCAGCAGTTGAATATCGCGACCAGCCCGGCTTACAAGTGTGTCCCGATCCCGCGTCAAAAGAGTCGCCGCCGCGCCACCCACCGTGCCGCAGCCGACTACAGCTACTCCGAGCTTCGATTGTTTTTCCGTCATGGTCATTAAATATCCTTCCGTCAGTAAATACATGTTGCTATGTCCGCAACTTCAAGGCCGAATCGTAAGGTCAAGTCTCACAAATTTCAAGACGTAGTATTTATTGCCGCAATGTCCGCTGAGGTGTATGATATTGGACATGACAGAACCTATCGATCCCATCCAGAACACACGGCGTACACTGGCGGCGATTGTTTTCAGCGATATCGTCAATTTCAGCAGGCTCACCCAGGAGAACGAGGATCGCACGCTCGGCCTTTCCGCCCGCGACCTGAAGCAGCTTCGCAAGATTTGCGAAATGTCTGAAGGCAAGGTGCTCAAGCATACCGGCGACGGGTTGTTGATGTATTTTGACAGTGCCATCCAGGCGGTAGCCTGCGCCATGCGCGCCCAGGCCCACTTCGCCGCGATGGCTGAGAAACTCCCGCCGGAAGAAACCCTCCAGCACCGCATAGGCATTCACCTCGGCGACGTGTTCGTCAGTTCCGACGACGTGATGGGCGACGGCGTGAATATCGCCTCGCGGTTGCAGGAAGAAGCTCCGCCGGGCGGCATCTGCGTCAGCCAGACCGTCTACGACGTGGTGAAGAATCGCCTGAGCGTCAAGGTTACGCCGCTAGGCCCACGTGAACTGAAGAATATCAAGGAAGCAATGCCCGTCTACCAGATTCTGCTGGAAGCCGCCGGCGCAGACGCTGCGGAGGCTGCTGCCTCCTCTACCCATCCGGGCCGATGGAAATGGATCGCCGGCATCGCGGCAGCCGTGCTGGTAGCGACGGTGGGAGTGGGGATTTACACCTGGCCAAAAGCCGACAACCCGGCGGACAATCAAGCCGACAGCCGGGAGGAAGAATCTCCCTTCGATATAATAAAGCCCCAAAAAATCGCCGACGCTCCTGCTGCCGACAAATCCACAGCCGACGCACCAGCCGACGACGCATCCGCCACCGGTACACCCGCCACCACCGCATCCGCCGATACCGGCCCGGTTGCACCCGGCTCCACCAGGCCAACCGAGATCGTCGCCAGACCGGCTAACCGCAGGACGCCGCCGGAACGTAACCGCCCCGGCCCGAGCGAGGAAGAAATAGACAAGGCCCGGTGCGATTATCTGCCGTCGCGCGACTTTGCGGGGATGGTTCGATGGCTGAATGAGCGCAAACTCGGCCAGTCGCCATTGGGTCGCCGGTACAAACAGCTGATCCGCTACCAGAAGCTGGTCAGAATGCGTATGCGGATGGCCGACGAGGACGACCCCATCGTAATTCAATCCAGACGGGACGGCCGGATGCAGCGAATCGAGGTGTGGGGCGACGGCGTGGGAATAAAAGCAAAAATCAGCGGGGAAATAGTAAGTCTGTCTATCGAGGAAATCCCCCTGGAGGACATCGTCGCGGTGTATTCAGCCATCGCTCGCGCACCAAGACAACACAAACTCGTAAAATTTTTCGTACAAGAATGCAACGCGGCGGAACTGCTAAAACCATAGCAGCAGAGCAGTCTGTTGTAAGGAGAAAAAACATGACTATTAAAGACGTCTTTTTGTTTATTGGCCCTCTAATTGCTGGCTTGATAGGTTCATACCTCACTTATTACTTCACAGTAAAATCAAAGAAAAAAGAATTGATCCTAAAATTCAAAGAGGAGAAATATACAAATCTTTTAATACTTTTACAAGGCTTTATTGGTAGAACCATTTCGGCGGAAACAAAAAAGAAATTTTTTGAAGAGCAATATAAATCATGGTTGTATTCTTCAGATGAGGTCGTGAAAGCAATAAATGAAATGGTTCGTTTATTCAGTGAATCACGAGGAGAAAAACCTGATCAAAAAGCTGGCATAAAAGTCGTGGGAAATATTGTGTTAGCCATACGCAAAGATTTGCTGGGGGAGACAAAATTAGCTTTCAATGATTTTGTTTATACTGATGTAATTGAATAACCTTACAACAAGAAACCGCGTGGGTGCAAGCACCCACCCTACAGTCACCCGGCAGTTTGGGTGGCATGGCTTGCTTGCAAGCCATGTGTTTTCGTTATCACATGCCGGGTGCCGTGGCGGGAAGCGAAGCGACAGCCACGACGATAGTTGCCGCAGAACAGCATGCTTCTGCAAGCAGAAGCATGGCACCCAACATCTGGGATGGGTGCCATCGTGTATCTATCTTTCATGGCCATCGGCTTCGCCGCTGACCATGCCACCCTACCCGAACGGAAATACTTCCCAACAGCCCAACACATTCTGCGCGGCGGCCTTCCCAGGCCGCCGCGAATACGGGTCCGAATATGGGCACCGTGGCAATGTTGTGGGTGGCACAGGTTTGCAACCTGTGTCGTGGTGGCCTGGGAAGGCCACCACGCTGGAGGTATAAAGCCGCCACGCCAGAGACGTGAAACCACCACGCTCTACGCCATCCTTCATGGCGACCCCTGCGGTGTCGCCATGCCACCCAACGCCTCGCGCGACGGCGAGAAACCGCGTGGGCGGGAGCACCCACCCTGCACCCCCAGCCGTGATTCCTTACCACTCTTCGATTTCGCCTACGATTTCTTCTACCAGGTCTTTGATCGTTACTATGCCGACGTAGCTGTCGTGTTCGTCGGTTACCACCGCCAGCGAATGACGGCTGCGTTGCATCAGGTATAGTGCCTCCGTTACGCCGGCGGTGCGTGGGATTCGTAGCGGCTGGGTCATCCAGTGGGCCGGCTGCCGGCGGGAGTCGTCGGTCAGCACGTCGTAAATGTCCACGATTCCGGCAATCTGGCCGTCTTCCTTCAGCAGCGGCAGGCGGGAATGACTATGCCTGGCGATCCGGCGCAGGAATTCGTCGTATGTTACATCGTGCGGCATGGCGATAACTTCCTCTGCCGGCGTCAGCACGTCGGAAAGATGCAGGTGCGAAATGCTCATGACCCGCTCAGCCATGTTCGTCTGGCTGAAAGTCAACGTACCGGTGGCATGGCCCTCGGCGAGCATGGCGGTAATGCCCTCATGCCCGAGCAGCGACGGATGCGATTTCTTCTGCCCCAGCAGCCGCAACAGCCCCTCGGAGAACAGCCTCACCAGCGGCGAAAGGCCCGTCCACGTAAACAGCGTGTCGGCGGCCCGCAACAGCCAGGCCAGCCGATACACCAGAGTCTCCGCCAGTTTGCGGTAGACGTTTTTGGGCACGGAATCGCTGAAGACGAACAGCAGCGGCGTGGTAACCATGATGGTATACATCTCCGCCCGCTCGCCTTCGCCGGCCAGCATGAACAGGCACGTTACCGCGAAGGCAGCCAGATACGCGTGAATGTTCGTGCCGATAAGCAGCACCGTCAGCAGCCGATTGGGCTTTTGCAGCAGCCGTCGCAGTTTACGGGCCTGCGGATTGCCTGCCTCGGCCCGCAGCTCCACGCGAACCTTGTTCAACACGTAAATGCCGATTTCCAGCCCGTTGAGAACACCCATCATCCCCGCGTTGATAAGAAAAATTACCGACCACAGAACCCACGGGAATATTTCAGCCGCCGCGATCATGATTCACCCTCCGCCAGTTGGAGGTAAATTGTCCCGACACGCCGGCCTTGCATTGCCCGGACGGTGAATCGCAGGTTCCGATAGGCGACGGTATCGCCTTTCTTCGGAATTCGCTCCAGCAGTGCGGTAACGAATCCGCCGAGCGTGCTGATCCGCCCGTGCGGCAATTCGATGTCGAACGCTTCTGCCCAGTCGTGGATGGCTAGGTCGCCGTCCAGCAGATATTCCCTCGGGCCTAGTTGCTTAACGGGCGGCGGCGACTCGGGCTGGCGGGTGTTGGGGATGTCACCGACGATTTCCCTCATCACGTCCTTCAGCGTAGTCAGCCCAGCCGTGCCGCCGTATTCATCGACGACGATGGCTAGCTGCTTTCGCGTAACGCGGAATTGCAGCAGCACCTTTTCCAGGTTCGCCGCTTCGGGCATGAACGCGATCGGCTGGGTCATTTCCTCCAGCGAACCGGTGGGGTTCAGCAGCAGCCTTTTGGCGTGGATTACGCCGAGAATATTGTCCAGATCGTTCCGGTAGACGGGGATTTTGCGGAGGCGGGTCTCCCGCAGCAGTTTCAGCATCGCTTCGTTACCGTCGGCAAGGTCGAAGGCGATCATGTCCACGCGTGGTATCATCACGTCGGCGACCCGCACGTCGGTCAATTCCACGATTTCCCGCATCATGTCGGAGGTGTCGTGGTCGATAATGCCCCGGCTGGCCGAGAGCTTCGTCAGCGCGGTAAGCTCGGCCGCGGAGATGTCGTTGGGCTTGGGAGTTCGCGGGACGATGATTTTGCTGAGCGGCCAGATCAGCCCCCAATCCAGCAGCCAGATTACCGGCATGAGGATACGCTGGAGGACGTAGACCGGCATCGCCGCCAGCAGGCTCCACCGCATGGCGGCTGCGTACGCGAGCATCTTGGGCATAACCTCGCCGAAAAGGATAACCACCAACAGCCCCGCCAGCGACATCACGGTTACCGCCCATGCCGGCGCGCCGGTCTGCTGAAACTCCAGCACCAACACCGCCGCCGTCGCCGAAAACGCGACGTTGACCAGCGTATTGCCCAGCAGCAGCGCGTTGAGTAGTTGGCGGGGACGCTTGGTCAGCCGACAGACCAGCCGGGCAAACAGGCCGGGTCGGCCGGAGAGTTGCTGGAGCTGGCTGCGGGAAAGATTGAACAAAGCCGTTTCCGTGCCGCTGAAAAAACCGCTGGCAACCAGCAGACAGCCCAAGGCCAGGAATTCCCACGCGTGGGCCAGGAAAAATGCGGTATCTAGCACGCACGCCCCCCTTCGCCGCGCGGGCTATGCTGCCCGGAAGCATCAGCCTCCGGTAGCGGGACGTCGTCGGATTGTTCAGATTCTTCAAACATTACGGGCTTCAGGGTTATTATAGCGCTGGTGGCACAGGTTTGCAATCCCCAGGGGATTACAAACCTGTGCCACCATATTTTCCGTTTTGCGGCGGCTACATCCATTGGCGCGGCGAAAAAATCACGTTGTCGAACCCGGGAACGATGATGTCCGCCAGTTCGAGCATGTCCTTCAGCGATTCCATAGCCGCGTCCTTGTCGAGGCTGTCTTCCCATATCATGCCCCTGCGGAGGTGCTCCGCCGTCGCCGCCGCCGGGCCTGCGACGACGATGGTGGACGTCGCCGGCGTCAGCAGCAGCCCGCAACAGCCCGGCGTCGGCCCAGCCAGCGGATAAATGCCCACCTGCGGGCTGAATTTTTCCGGGGCGGGACGGAATCGTTTTATGACAGCCAGCTCCTTGTCGATATTCTCCGCGTCTTCGTTCTCCAGCCGCTCGGCGGACTCCTTCAACTCGTCGAGCCGCCGGGTGTACCATTCCAGTTCCAACCCGCTGCACCAGAGATTCGCATCCGCGAAGGCGGTGTCGAGTGCACGCCGGCTGTCTGGACGCAGGGTCGTGCAGAACACGTCGGTAACGCAGTCGAGCTGCCGGCCTGTCCGCTCGAAAAATTTCGCCGCGAGGATAGGCTCCGGCAGCGACGGATCGACAAGGATTGTCCGGTCGCCATCGGTAACAAGCGTGGTGGTCGCGTGAGCGGTTCGCACGGGGCGGGTTTCGTTCCAGATTATATTATGCGCCGGCGAGCCGATGCTGATTACGCGATATTCAACAGCCATAGTGATTCCTTTCGTATTTTCGTTTCCCGATATACACAAAATGACGGTCAGTAGCCATTATTATTCTCCGTATCCCCGCGCGGTGGCCTTCCCAGGCCACCGCGGCACAGGTTGCAAACCTGTGCCACCTGCAGAATCTCGCCTGCAAAATCTCGGATTAAGATTACTCTCTGAGCATCGTGGTTACGTGGAGTTTGTCGTCGCCGAAGGTTAGTTTGATGTAGCCTTTTCTGGCGGTGGAGTAGAAGCGGTGTTTTTGTCGCAGCGATTTGTAGAATTGCCTCGCCCGGCCTTTCGAGTCGCTTGGGCCTTTTGGGTCTTTGGCGCTGCTGACGAGTATTACATCCGGCCCGACGGCGGCGACGAAGTCCGGCAGCGATTTCGTCCATCCGCCGTGATGCGGCAGAATAAGCACGTCCGCCCGGAGCTTATCGGGATGTTTCAGCAGGGCCGTCTGGGCAGCGAGGCCGATATCGCCGGGCAGCAGAACGGTTTTGCCGTCGCAGGTGATTCGCAGTACGAGCGACGCGTCGTTGGAAGTCAGGTCGTCCCGGCCCGGCGGCGGCCAAATTGCCTCGACGCTTGTCCGGTCATCGAGGCGGATTTTGCCCCCTGCCCGGAGATATTGGATATCGACGCCGCAATTCTTCAGCACGTCCATCATTTGCCCAGCGGCGGTGTATGGGTCGGTTTCGCGGCGGAAGTAGTCGCAGAGGTACGTCCGCGGTAAGTGCCCCTGGCGGGTAAGGTTCGGCAGGGCGCTGTAGTGGTCGGTGTTGGCGTGGGAGACGAACGCCGCCTCCAGAGCGGGCAGCCGCTGGTGCTTCATGAATGGTTCGAGCGTTCTGTTATAGAGGTCGTAGCCGCCGTTGGTGCCCGCGTCGAAAAGGAACGTCTTGCCGTCGGGCGTTTGCAGGACGACGCACTGGCCGTTGCCGACGGACAGGATGTTCAGCTCCGCCGCCCGGTCTGGCGTTGCCGGTAATTGCGTCATTACAGTAACCGCGACGAAGACCGCCACCGCCGGCAGTGCGAGCAGGCGTCCTTTGGGCTTTCGCCAGCCCAGCAGCACCGCCAGCAGCGCGACGTAGTACAGTATCGCCCAGGCCGGGCCAACCGGTCGAAGCGGAACCGCCAGCAACGGCAGTTCGTTCAGCCAGCCGACGATCCACGCCAGTGCATTCGCCGCAGCGGCAGCCCAGTTGCCAACCACGGCTGCGAGATTCGGTGCCAGCGAAGCCAGCGCCATTGCAATGTATCCCGGTATAAGAATCGCGACGATAAGCGGGAACAGCAGCACGCTCAGCGCGATGGCGTACGGGCTGAACAGTCCGAAATGCACCGCCGCCAGCGGAGCGGCGACCAGGTACGCGGTGGTGGATATAGTAACGGCGGCGATGAGCCAATTGACAGCCCGCCTCCGCAGCCACCGGCGGACGCTATTTTCATCGCGGTAGACCATCAGCCCGCGCCTGCCGAGCCATCGGCCAAACAGCAGGCTGCGAACCGGTTTGTGCAGCAGGATTATTCCGGCGACGATGGCGAAGCTGAGTTGGAAGCCCGGCTGAAGTAGTTGGCGCGGGTCGATCAGCAGCAGGATAATCGCCGCGACGGCCAGGGCGTTGAGCGTTGAATGACGCCTGCCGGACAGGACGCCCAGCATCAAAGCCGCAGCCATGATCGCACTGCGGAGCAGCGGCGGGCGAGGCTCAGCCATCAGCAGATAACAGGCTAGGATTACGAGCACCGCGACGGCGGCCTTTCGCGGGCCAAGCCCCAGCAGCCGACAAAGCAGATACACGAACCCCAGAAATACCCCCAAATGCAGCCCGGAAATACTCAGAAAGTGCGCGATTCCCGCCCGCTTCATCGTCAGGTTAAGCGTCCCCAGCGAGCGGTGGCGTTCGCCCAGCACCAGCGCGTTGAGCAGCCGTCCGCTCTGGAGGTCGCCGGATTCGCCAAGCCTCTGCCGCAGCGTCGCGCGAAATCGCCACAGCAGCCCGGCGGCTTTGTTCTCCCGGCCGGCTGGGGCCAATACCGTTACCGCCTCGTCGCATGGAGCCTTGAACCAGACCCACCCGCCGGTACGTCGCGCGGCGGCAAGGGAGTCGAATTCGCCGGGGTTGCGTTTCTGCCGGTAGCGGCCCATCCAGCCGATCAGCTCCACACGGTCGCCGGGGCTGTAGGTCGCCTGGGGTTCCTTGACGGCCACCCGCATAAGGCCGCTTGCCTTCCGCCAGCCGTCGGCGGTTTTGATTTCCTCAGCCTCCAGCAGGAATCGCAGTTGCGGATCGGGCCGATAACCGAATTCCACGTCCGGGCGATGCCGCTGGGGAAAACTGGTAATCCGCCCGCGGACGGTCGCCATGATTTTGCCCTGGCCGGTGTAGGTGGCGATGTGGTCGGGGGCGATGGTGTTGTAGGCCAACTGCAACCGGGCGGCTCCGACGGCCAGTACCGCGACCAGCAAAGCCCCGGTGGCCAGCAGTCGCAGGTGCGGCCACTTCATCGCAACCGCCGCCACAACGACGCCCGCGATAGCGACGGTAAACCACAGGCCAATCGGCCCGGGCAGATATCTCCCCAGGAGAATTCCGACGGCAAGAGCGGCGGCGACCGGCACGAGCGGCGCGCGAATTAAAGCGGGCCTGCCTGTTGAAATCCCGGAGTTGTCGCCGCCGTTCTGCAATTTGATTTACGCTTCTTTTCCGATGGCCTCGGCGATACGCTTGAGTTTACCCATGAGCGTCAGCAGCGCCTGCGGGGTAATGGACTGTGCGCCGTCGCTGAGGGCGTGTTCCGGGTCGTTATGACATTCCACGATAAGCCCGTCGGCCCCGGCGGCGATCGCTGCCCGGCACATCGGCGGCACGAGGTAAGCATGGCCGGTTCCGTGGGATGGGTCTACCAGTACCGGCAAATGCGTCCGCGCCTGCAGCGCAGGCACAGCCGCCAGCGGCAGCGTGTTGCGGACGTAGTCTTCGTAGGTGCGGATGCCGCGCTCGCAGAGGATGACATTCGGGTTGCCGGCGTTGATGATATACTCCGCAGCCAGCAGCCATTCGTCCAGCGTGCTGGAAAGCCCGCGTTTCAGCAGCACGGGTTTGTCGGCTTTGCCGACGGCTTCCAGCAGCGCGTAGTGCTGCATGTTCCGCGCGCCGATCTGCAACACGTCGGTATATTCGCAAACCTGGTCTACCGTCTCGACGCTGATGACTTCGGTAACGATCGCCAGGTCTGTCCGCTTGCGGGCCTCGGCCAGCAGCTTGAGACCTTCTTCCTGCAGGCCCTGGAAGCTATACGGGCTGGTGCGAGGCTTGTACGCCCCACCGCGAAGGCCTATGCCGCCGGCCTGCCGGACAGCCTCGGCGATACGGAAAATCTGATCCTCATTCTCCACCGCGCAAGGCCCGGCGATCATGGCGATCTTCCGCCCGCCGACGGGGAACTGCTTCGGCCCGATTTTAATCTGGCTGCGTTCCTTCTTGACCTCGGTGCTGGCCATCTTGTACGGCGCGAGAATCGGCATGACTTTCTCGACCATGGGCGCGTTTTCGATCGCGCCCTTGTCCACCGACCGCTTGTCGCCGATGGCGGCGATGACGGTTCTGTCCGTGCCGCGGATGACGTTTTCCTTCAGGCCGTATTCTTGAACCAGTTGGACGACGTGCTGGATGTCTTCCTCGCTGGCACCGGGTTTCATAACAACAATCATGGACATTCTCCAAACCTTATGTAAAGGGACTCTCGGTTAAGCTGATTAACGGGCTGACATCATACACGGCCCGCCGCGATTTTCAAACATCAATGCCTTCCCGACGACTTACTTCTTTTCAGAAGCTCGCGTGGTGGCCTTCCCAAGCCACCACGGCACAGGTTTGTAGCCTGTGCAATTTCCCACGATGTCGGGTGGCATGGTTAGCCCGCGTTTTTTGCGGGATAGCCATGAAAGATCGATTTACAATTTCTGCATCATCCTTTTTTGTGGCCACCTGCCATCGTGTATCTATCTTTCATGGCCATCGGCTTCGCCGCTGACCATGCCACCCGACATCGCGGGAAATTGTATAAACTTGTCCCACGCCGTTTCAGCCGGGCTACTTTTTCGATTCGATTTTCGTCATGCCGTTCATGTAAGGCCGCAATGCCGTGGGAATATTTACGCTGCCGTCGGCGTTCTGGTTGAGTTCCAGCAGGGCAATCAGCACTCGCGGCGAGGCGATAACGGTATTGTTCAGCGTGTGGACAAACTGCATTTTGCCGTCGCTGTCCTTGTAGCGGATATTAAGCCGCCGAGCCTGGAACTCGTAAAACCGGCTGGCTGAGTGCGTCTCGCAGTAGCTTCCACGCGACGGCATCCACGTTTCGATGTCGAACTTCTGCACCTGCCCAAGCCCCAGATCGCCCGTGCAGAGATTCACCACGCGGTACGGAAGCTCCAACGCCTGCATCATGTCCTCGGCGTTTTTCAATATTTCCTGGTGCAGATCGAGGGAGCCGGACCTGTCATTCGGGGCGATGACGACCTGTTCGACTTTGTCGAAAAAGTGGACGCGGTAGAGGCCATGCGTGTCTTTGCCGGCGGCGCCGGCCTCCCGGCGGAAGCACGTGCTCATGGCGACGTACTTTTTCGGCAGATCGGCGGCGGCGAGAATTTCGTCCTTGTGATAAGCCGTCAACGACACTTCGCTCGTGCCGACAAGCGCCTGAGTGTCCCGTTCGCAGAGGTATGCGTCGTCGCGGCCGATGGGGAAATACCCCGTGCCCTCCATGATCGAATCGTTGACCAGCACGGGTACGGTCATCGGCTCATAGCCCTTGGCGATCATCTGGTCCATCGCCAGCCGCAGCACAGCCTGGTGCAGCATGGCCCCCGCGCCCTTGAGAATGAAATTCCGGCTGCCAGCCAACTTCACGCCGCGTGGGATGTCGATGATGTCCAGCGCCTCGCCGATAGCGATGTGGTCTTTCGGTTCGAAGTCGAATGTTTTTATCTCGCCGACGCGGCGAATTTCGACGTTGGCGGCTTCGTCGTTGCCGATGGGGGCTTCTTCGTCGGCGGGTTGGGGCACTAGCAGCATAAGTTCGCGGAATTTCGGTTCGAGTTCTTCGACCCGCGTATGGGCGTCATGGGCCTGGGCCTTGAGTTTGGCCATTTCCTCAATCGCGGCAGCCTTTTCGTCGCCCTTCAATTGCGAGATTTTTTTGCCGGCTGCGTTCTGGGCGGTCTTGGCGTCCTGCAATTCCTGCTTAGCCTCGCGGAGTTTCGCATCGACAGCCAGCAGAGCATCGATATCCACACCGAAATTCTTATCCGCCGCCGCCTTCTTGCAGGCGGCTGGATTCTCCCGTATCAACTTAATATCAATCATGGTTTTGCATTTTTCCGTGAAAAAGTATCAGTCGCCATGCTTCTGCTCGCAGAAGCATATGCGGTAGGCTATCCATCGTTAATTGCCCTGCTTTATGCCCCCTGCTCTAGAACGCGCCCCACTTCTGGTCGCCGGGGATGTAATTGCTCGGACATATATATCGCACCGCGTTGGTAAACATCTCTGCTTTTTGACGAAATTCCTCGGATTCCGCTCGCATTTCCGCGAAATCCGTCTTGATTTTACCGGCAAAAAATGCTCTTGCCGCGTTGCTTCTTTCTTCTTCCGTGGCATACTGATTACGGATTTGCCCAAGCTCACCCGGATCCAGCCAGATGCCTCCGCAGGCATAACACTCGTCAATCTGTATTTCATTTTTTATACACACAAAATGCTTAACCATTTTCTGGTTTTCGCATCTTGGGCACATGAAAGTCCGTGAATGATCGACAACGACGCTATTGTCTTTTTCGATATTCAGAAGAGCTTCACCGGCGGCTTCGTGCTGCTCGTCGACCTTTTTCAATTCTTGATTATCAAACCATATTCCCCCGCATCCACCTTTGCAGACATCCACTTCAATGTCACCAACGGTCATTGGTTCTAACTGGCGATTACATGCTGGGCATATCATGGTACTCTCCTGTCTGTTAAAATTATAAAAAATCGCATAGCCACCGATTGAACGAACTTCCGCGTAATATACCCGTTCTTATCGTCTTATCGCAAGGATTGCTTTGGGCCCATACCAGCCGATCCGTAATTGACTCTTTGGAGTCAACAAGCGACAATCTCCATCATGGCTGCGATAACCCAACCGGATAAAGTGAAGCTGATCTGCGGGATGATCTCCGCGAGCGAATCGTTGCTTGCCGAGGCGCAGGAGCGGCTGGCGGCGGCGTATGGACCTGCGGATATCGTCAGCGAGACATGGCAGTTCGATTTCACCGATTACTACGAAGAGCAGATGGGGGCGAACCTGCTGCGGCGGTTCGTCGCTTTCGAGTGGCTGATTGATCCGGGCGAACTGGCGGACATCAAGCGGGCGACCAATGCTCTTGAGGACGAATTCGCAGCCGCGGGCGGCGGCGATGTGTCCCGGCCGATCAATCTCGACCCCGGCTACATTGCCCCATCCAAGCTGATTCTGGCGAGCATGAAGGACTTTTCGCACCGCATCTACCTCGGCGGCGGGGTGTATGCGGAGATAACGCTGATGTGGCGGAGCGGCTGGCAGTCGCTGGCCTGGACATTTCCCGATTACGGATCGGGGCGGTATGATGAATTTCTCACCGATGCCCGCACGCGGCTCGGCGAGCAGATTAAAGAGGAGAGAATATCTTGATTCAATACGCGATATTGGTGTCGATGGCGGTTGCATTCGTGTTGAGTTTCGTCGGTACGCTGTTGGCGAAGCGGCTGGCGTTTCGCGTGGGCATGTTGGACGAACCCGGCGGCCATAAGGGCCACGGCAAGGCGACCCCCCTGCTGGGCGGCCCGGCGATATTTCTGGCGATACTGCTGCCAAGCGCAGCCGCCCTGATTATGTGCAAAATATGGGCGGCAGGCGGGCCGGACTGGCTTCCGGCGGAGATAGCCGCTCATTTGTCCGGGGCGGCGAGCCGATTGCCGCAGGCGATTGGCATTCTACTGGCAGCGGCGGGCCTGTGCGTTTTGGGGCTGATAGACGACAAACGCCACCTCGGCCCGTGGCTGAAGCTACTGGTACAGATTGCCGCGGCAGCCTGGGTGGTATGCTTCTGCGACGTGCGGGTGCTGACGGTCGCCGGGCCTGCGGTCAGTTGCATAGTTTCCATCCTCTGGCTGGTGGGAATCACGAATTCGTTCAACTTCCTGGATAACATGGACGGCCTGGCTGTGGGAGTGGCTGCGATCTGCGCCGGGGCGCTGCTGTCGGCAGCGGGGGTTATGAACCAGTGGTTCGTGATGGCATGGGCAAGCCTGATTCTCGGGGCGACGCTGGGGTTCCTGCCGCACAATTTCCCGCCGGCGAAAATTTTCATGGGCGACGCCGGCTCGCTGATGCTCGGCTTTCTACTGGGGGTGGTCAGTTGCCTTACGACTTACGTCAGGCCTTCCCAGGCGACGATTCTCTACGGCATACTTGTGCCGCTGTTCGTGATGGCGGTTCCGATTTACGATACAGCCAGCGTGTTCTGGATTCGGATCAGCGAAGGCCGCAACCCGATGGTGGGCGACAGGCGGCATTTTTCGCATCGGCTGTTGCGGCGTGGGATGTCCAAGCGGCGGGCGGCGTTGACGATTTACCTCTGCACCGCCTGCACTGCCCTGGCGGCCTGCCTCATGCCGCACGTCAGCGGTATTATGCCGGCCCTGATGCTGCTGGGGCTGGTCGCGGCGGTGCTGATGGTCGTCGCACTGCTGGAAGCGACGGAAAACCGAGCCGTTTGAGAGTAAAACGCCGGATCAAGATACGGCCTACAAAAAACTAACCCCAGCGCGGCGGCCTTCCCAGGCCGCCGCGAAAATGGCGACGGAACGAAAAATATCATTGGGACGACGGAACGTGTTTCTGCAATTTGAGAGTAGAAACGCATGCTTCTGCAAGCAGAAGCATGGCACCCGACAATTTAACTTGTTTGGGTGGCATGGCGACACCGCAGGGGTCGCCATGATGAATGGCCGCAGGAATAAGTAATTTGGAATGAAAAAGCATAAACAAAAATCCGGTAAAGACCACACTACCAAAAATGGGTGCCGTGGCGGGAGCGAAGCGACAGCCACGATGTTTAACAGCACCGGACAACGGGTCGGGGAGTTTCTGCGATTTGCCGCCCTTGTACTGCTGCTGGCGTGCGTCGCCGGGCGCGCGTTTGTGGGCGAACTGCCGTTCCGCACGAATCCGGTCAACGTTTCGGCAGCTATTCAAAAGCTGGCCGCGGAGACGGAAGCGAAAAACTCGCTGGTATGGGTGGAAGACCAGGCGACGTCCCTCGTGGACAATATGGAATTGGCCAGGGTGGGATTTGACTTGCTGTTGCTGGCGGCGGGCGCGTTGTGGCTGATGGCTGGGGCAGCCGAGGGGGCAATCCGCGTGAGGCACTGGTTGTGGGGGACAGCGGCGATTGTGTTTATCGGCGGATCGGCGGTGTCGATATGGGCAGCGACTGACGTGCGGTCGGCCTGGCTGGCGTGGGGAGACCAGGCGGCGCTGCTGGCGGCTGCCTTCGTGGCGATGCAACTCTGCCGCGACCGGCGACGGTTCGTGCTGGTGGTGGCTGTGCTTGGGGCGGTGGCGACGGTGCTGGCGATTAAGGGGTTGTACCAATATTGCTACGAGATTCCCGACCAGATAGCGGATTTCGAGGCCAACCGTGCCGAGCACCTGGCCAACCTGAACGTAATTCCCGGCAGCCCGAAAGAGGAGATTATTACCCACCGCATTTACAGCCGGACAACCAAGGGGTTCTTCTCCCTGGCGAACCTGTACGCCGCCGAGATGGTGGTGTTGCTCGCGGCGGCGGCGGGGTTGTGCTGGGCGAAGATATCCTTCGCCCGCAGCCGTCTGACGTCGGAAGGCCAAAGGGCAAAGGGTGATATCCCCGCGCCGGTCGTAGCGGCGATATTGGCGGGCCTGGTGGTACTGGCGGGTGTGGCGGCGTTTGTGATGTCGCGCAGCCGGGGCGGAATTGGGGCGGCAGCAGTCGTGATTGTAACGGTCGCGGTGCTCTGGCGGTTCCGGCGATGGCTTGTTCGTCATTGGCGGGCGACGGCGGTCGCGGCGATTGTGGTTGTGGTTCTGATGCTGGCGGCGGTTGGAACTCTCGGCCTTACCAGGGATTGCCTGCCGATGCGAACGATGACGTTCCGGTGGTTTTACTGGACGGGAGCGGCAGAGATAGCGGCGGAGCATCCGCTGACCGGCGTTGGGGCGGGCAATTTTCACAACGCGTATCTTCGCGTTCGCCGGCCTGAGGCGGAAGAGGCAGTCAAGACACCGCACAATTTCATCGCTCACGCGTTGGCCCAGTTCGGCCTGCCTGTCGGCGGGCTGTATATCGTCCTGCTTATCGCGGCAGTGGTATTGGCGTGGCGGCCCGGCAGCGGCGACGAGTCGCAAATCGCCGACGGCGGTGGCGGTGGGCCTGGCGGCGGCGGTGCATCGCTGGTGGGCGTGATTTTACTTGCGCTGGTAATAGCCGCGACAGCGGGTGTTGCCCGCTGGTGCTTTTTTACCGGCTGTGCCGGGAACGAGGGAGTCGTAATCATCGAGTGCATTTTGCCGGCGGCGTTGCTGGCGGCCTGTTTTGCGGCGGCGTGTTGGTTCGGCGGGCGGATAGACGAACTGCCAGCCGGCGCGATTCGCGTAATGCGGATATGCCTGGGAGCCGGTGCGGCGGCGTTTGTGCTGCACAACCTCGTGAGCTTCGGGCTGTGGGCGCCGGGGCCTGCTACGGCATTCTGGGTGGCGGTCGGTGCGGCAGCGGGTGCGGCAGGCCGGGGCGGCGGTCGGGAAATCACGCTGCGGCGGTTCCGCTGGCTGCCTGCGCAAACGGGCATTGTGGCGGTTATTGTTGTTGGGATTTTACTCGCCGGGCCGGTTTGTCTCCGGTTGGCCCATACGCAGCGGATGGTCGATGAAATCCGGGACTGTATTGCCCGGCGGGGTTCCGTGGACAAGGCGATAATCGCCGCCGGGTTAGCTGCCCAGGCCGATCCGCACGATTCTTACGCGGCGATGAACGCTGCCGAGCTTATCACGCTGGTTGGTACCGGCAAGCGTGATAATTCTTTCCTTATGAAGGGGGATAACAAGCCCGAATTCTGGATTGCCGAAGCGATTCGCCGTAATCCCCGCGATTCGGTCGCCCAGCAGTGGGCTGCCGATTTGACGCGGCGGGGAATCGGGCGGTTTACCGGGCGGGATGAGGGATACGCGAAAGTAGTGCAATATCTGGGCCGAGCGGTCGAGTTGGATCCGTCGGACGGTCGGCTGAGGCTGCGTTATGCCGAGGCGCTACTTGAAACGGGAGCGGCTGCCAAGGCTTTGACGCAGATCGACGCTGCCGAGGAAATAAATCGCCGGCTGACGGAGTTCAACCCGCAAAGCTCCTGGCGATTCGGCCCAACGGAGCGGGCGGAAATCTCGCGTCTGCGAAAAACAGCCAATGACATGGTGCCAACGAAGCGATAGCCAGTTGTCGGTAATCCGCGCGATCTGCATGCTTCTGCAAGCAGAAGCATGGCACCCAATCCAAAACAAATTCGAAACCCGAATATCAAAGGGTGTCGCGAAGCAACAGTTTGGGGTAGACCGGGTCTTGACCCGGCGATTGCATGGCACATGCAACAAGTTCGTCCAATTCGGATTAGCAGCGGTGAAAAACACGTTTTCCCGAAAACGTGTTATCGGAGGGAATTTCCATGTAAGAAGGCTGCTGCCTTCTTATCGCCGGGTCAAGACCCGGCCTACCCAAAACGGGCAAAAACAGGAACCATGAACAGGGGAAAACAGAGCACTCACTTAGACATTAGTCATTAGACATTGGTCATTAGTGGGTGCTCCCACCCACCGTCTATTCATCGAGCATCGCTTCGATGGCTGCGGCGCATGCCGCCAGCGAAATTCGCTTTCCGCCCGGATACACCCGCACCGCGCCGGTCCACTCGATGGGTTTGGCGACAAAATACGCCTCGGCGGGTTGATACATCATTTGCAGGCAGAACGCCCGACCAGCCGGCAGCGACTTGCCCAAACGCTTCAGCGACTCCGAACCGGGCTTCAACACCCTCTTCGCCTGCCGGAGAAAAACCATCGCCGCCCCAGTTGTCCCCGTCGAAGCCGTCCCGTCGGCGATACGGATAGCCCCGATTTCATCAGGACTCCCGCCGCGTAACGCCTGACGATCCAATAACTCTCGAGACAATTGCGGTACGAAATACAACAGCCGCTGCTTCGGCCCGCCGCCGGCAGCAAGAATCGCCCTACCAAGCCAGACCGTCTCCAACGCCGTAAGCTTCCTGCCCTTCGCGGGAAGCTGCCCCATATAGCCCGACAATCGCAATAACGCCTCCAAGGCCTTCCCGCAAGCGGGATCGTCACCCGGTATTCCGCTTTTGTAAAGTGCCAGCAACGCCACCGCTGCCGAAAAAGAATCTGCCGGCTCGCCCTCCTCGTCGACGAATACGCCGGTTTTGTCGATTCTACCCTGGAGATATCGAACCATCGCCTGCCGGATGTC
>JAIORC010000033.1 GCA_021108335.1 Phycisphaerae bacterium | reverse complement strand
GGCTTTGGCCGGCACATAAGGCGGGGTAGACGGATAACAAACCAACGGCAAACAACACAACCGTCAAAAGCCGATAACGATTTTCTTTCACGATCATCACAATACAATTCCCTTTATAGTCACGTGGCGATCCCCCAGGGGGGACCGCCACGGGGACAATTACGTCATCCCGGCATGTCAGTACTGCCCAACACCACGGCGGCAGTACCATCATGCCGAGTCATATTATCTCTTGCTTATACCAATCCAATCGACGAAGGGCGAAAAACTACGCACGTTTGCGACGGCGACGAACCAGCAGGCCGATACCGCCTAGACCCAGCAGTGTCATCGTCGCCGGTTCGGGCAGCATTTCAGGGGCACTAAGGGCTGTGTTCGAGAGGCGTACCTCGTCAATCCCGCCTTTGAAGAATCCGTAGTAGGCTGAGTCGTTGTGCCCGGCGCCCAATGCCAGCCTGCGGTTGGCGGTGGACCAGAGAGTAACGGTCGTATCATGCGTTCCGATGACTGTGCCGTTGACGTATACCTTCATGTTCTTGTCGGCAAGGCTGTTATCGTAGGTAACTGCCACATGTGTCCAGCTATCCGTAGGCAGGGCAGTTGGGTTGCTGCAATAGAGAGATATCCAGCCGCCTCCATTCGAGCGGATGTGGAACTGAAACGCCCTCATGTCTGACTCGTTGAACCCAAAATTATATGCATAGTTTTTCCTGGCTATTATCGCGCCTGCTCCACCGGACGAATCTGGCTTGATAAAGGTCTCTATCGTGAACGCCGTGGTAAAATTCAGGCTGCTGTGGCTGGATACATTTACGACGTCTTCGGTACCGTCGAAGTTCAGGGCGGAATTCCATTTTCCGGGAACCCAGCTTGCCGGCGTGCCCGGATTCGGCAGAAGTGCACCCGTATTGCTGTTAGTCGAGGAGTCACTTGCCGAAGTGCCCGTGTTTTCGTCGAACTTCCAGTAAGCAGCGACATCACCGAAAGTGGGGGTTAGAACACCCGCCAGTAAGACAACCATTGCCACTACCATTAAATTTTTGCTTTTTTTCATCGTTCTGCTCCTTCTTAAAAAAGTTTCCAATAAATGAGCAACTCCAATAAATGTTGCTGACCTTCCTTTTTTGTCTACACGCTCTGGTGTCGTCCGCCTTTCTCGGACTCCTGGATGTCCTTTTCATATCGTTCGTTATTGTTTATGCTCCGCGTTGGGCGGGGCGGTTGTTTCACCTTTTACAAATTCGCATTTGAACTGACTGTTACAAGCCGGGCGAATTGGGTTCTCTATCCGCAGCAGCAGTTGCTCCACAGCCGCCTCGGCCATATGCTCAAACGGGTGGCGGACGGTGGTTACCTGCGGGCAGTCCTCCGGCGGGGCCGTGCCGTCGAAGCCCACGATTGAAACGTCCCGTGGAATTTCCAGGCCGCGTGCCCTCAGGCGGCGATACAGACCATAGGCAGCCGGGTCGCTGACGCACACCCAGGCAGTTACGCCCCGCCGGATATGCTCTACAATGACATCCGTCTGGGCCTCTTCGTCAACGTCATTCCCCAGAGCGTTTATCATGATGGACGGATCGCTGTCGAGATTCAGACGCCCCAGCGACCACTGGTAACCGGCGAAGCGGTCGAATAACCACGACTGACCCTCGGACATCGATAAAAATCCAATCCGCCTGTGGCCCAATTGGTACAAATGATCCACCAGCAGGCCCACGCCTTCGTTCTGATCGTCGCCGACGCAATCGACGCCAAGATTCAAATAAGAGTGCCCAATCGACACGCAGGGCATACGCCTCGTCAGATTGTGAACCACACCGCGAGGAAAGCCGTAAACCAATATCAGGCCGGACAACATTCCCGCCCGCATCGCCGGGAAGGGATATTCCGGGTCGAGAATCTGATGACACTGATCGGGCAACGAGAAATGAGTAACGATCGATACATTCTTTTTCTCCGCCGCGGCACTTATGCCGATAAGCTCACGATAGGCTACCTGCTCCGGATTCTGCTCGACGTCTTTGGACCAGCACACAACCATCCCCACGGAAATATGCTTCTTTTTATTTTGAGATGACGCGATGCCATGCCTGCGTAACTTGCCGCGAGCGTGATATCCCATCTCTGAAGCAAGCTCGATAACCTTCTTGCGAGTGGCGGGGTGAATGTTGGAATATCCAAGCAAAGACCTCGAAACCGTAGCGATGGAAAGGTCGAGCTTCTCGGCAATGTCTTTTTGTTTAGGTGAGGCCATGGGTTTAATGTATATCAAGATAATGCAAAAAGCAAGTATTTTCTGGAAAATTTTCCTGATAAAACATGTCTAGTATTGTCTGGTTTAAAGCAGATGGTGGTGGGAATATGATGGCGCAGCAAAATGGGGATAGTTCTATCTTTGGTAATTGCAAAGAGTTGTGTTACTTTGTGTTGTTGCTGATTTTCGGATGGATATCACTGAAAACGACATTTTGCATGTCTATTTCCTGTGTTTTTGCATGGCATCCTGAGTTGTTGCTATGAAAAAAGTCCTGAAACTATGAGCGATCCCCCCTTGGGAGGATTGTACTTAGCATAAAAATGGCTTTCGTAGCCGAAATGAATTTCCAGAGGTGCCTGTAAATGGATTATTTCCATTTCCGGGCTATTGATTTAAGGTCATTCGGGGGGTAATTGCAGAGGGGGATCGGTTTTTCCGGGTGTTTGATATCCAGTTCCGGGGATAAGTAGCTTGCGAATACCAAACCGACGAACCCGCTGACCCGGATAAGGTTTGGGATGCCGTAGCGGGCAGTGTTATCGGGATTCAGGACATATTCGGCAAACCTGGCTGCACCTGCTTCGGCCTGCGGGTCGGCTTCGATATTTTCGCAATACCAGTGCAGGAAATGGGCCAGGAATGCGCTGCGCTGGCCGTCGTACAACCGCTCCGTCCCCCAATAACCATGCTCATTTTGCACCGAAAGAACAAACTCCCTGATCTTGGGGGCGAGCATTATCAATTTCTCCCGATATTCGTCATCTCCCAGATAAAGCCAGGACGTAAGCAGGCCTTCAAGGGAATAATGAAGCGGCTGGAATACATATTCCTCGACGACCTCCCCATCTATACGGTAAGGGATATTTTTTCCGTCAAACTCCTTGAGTACCCAACGCGCCGCGTCCAGAGCGGTCTTGCGATAAGCCGCTTTGCCGGTCAGCTTGTACAGGGCTGCGCATGTCTGGGCACCGGCGATAGCGGTGCTGATTGTGTAAGTTCTGGTCTCAAGCCGCCCGTGCCGATAGCCGACACCAAACGCGCCGGCGTCTTCGCCGTCCGTGATAACCCAGCCGGGGCTTGGATCCTGCCCACGGTCCATGGGGTCCCTGTCGGTGCCCTCGGTTATGAGGAGATAGAACTTCTCCAACGCATCCAGATATTTCCGCTTGCGATCGTCATCCACATACGGAAACACTTTGAAAAGGGCGTGCAGGGCAGTGCCGGTGTCGGCAAAATACATGTTCTTGGTTCCGGTATCCCACCACCATACGGCATCATTTCCTTTCGAGGTCTTGACCGGATTCGCTACGTCAATAAAAGAGTCGCACCACGAAATCGCCTCCGCGAGATATGATTCCTCCCCGGTGATTTCATACGTGCAGATAAGCACGCGGGCGAAATTTCCGTTTACGAAAATGCTGTCTTCAACTTCAGAATCGCCATCCGGCGTATCATGAATAATACCCGATCCAAGTCGATGTTCGATGCACCACTCAGATATATACACAAGCATTGCCGCGATTTCTTTCCTGTCAATTGTCATCTTCAACCATCTCCTGAATATCTAGTAGTCTCGGTAATAAAAATGTTGACAACGTGCGTATTCTAGGGTAATCTCGCGTGAGATACAACGATAATCCTGGAATTATGAAAAAATAAAAGTGGACGAGGAAATTGACGAAGGCGAGTATATCGAAGAAAAAAGCGGTAACCTTGAAGGATGTAGCCGAGCGAGCCGGCGTGTCGCGGTGGCTTGCGGGGCATGTCCTTAACGGAGGTAAAAGTACTGCCCACGCCAGCTTGGAATCGGTTGAACAGATTCGCAAGGCTGCAAAGGATTTGAATTATCATTCCAATTACGCCGCAGGGCTTTTGCGGGGCAAGCGTTCGCACACATTCGGCCTGCTGGTTTCGTCGGCTGGCGATCCGCTTCGTTCGTTTCTTGTGCAATACCTCGATGCCAAGGCGGTTCAGATCGGGTGTCACACATTGATCAGCAACACGTTCAGCAACCCGGCAGTGCCTCAGAACTGGTTCGAGGATTACGTCGAGGAGTTTGTCCGGCGTGGGGTTGACGGTGTATTTTGTGCGATACACCCGCATTACGAGGAGGATCGCGCCGCGCTGCTGGAGCGGCATCCGAATACGGTTTTCTATGAGGATCAAGGCGTGCCCGATGCTGCCTGCGTGAGCGTTGATCGCGAGGCGGCTGCCCGGCTGGCGGTTCGTCATCTTGTCGAGCGGGGTCGGCGTCGCATTGGTCTTGCGATGATGACGCTTTCGCTGCCCGCGCATCTTGACCGGTTTCGCGGATACGAGCTTGAACTACAGGCCCACGGCCTGCCGGTCGATGAACAGTTGGTCTTCAACGGTGAGCCGCATGGCCTGGCGGCATACCCATATTGCGACATGAAGGCCAACAAATGGGAATTCCCAATTGAACTGATGGATATGGTGATCGATACGCTGGTCTGCGATGCCCAGGCCGACGCGATTGTCGCCTATGACGATTTTTGGGCAGCGTCGCTTATCAAGCGTATGCGTGTTCGTGGTATCAAGGTTCCGCAGCAGGTGGCGGTGGTCGGATACCTGAACCATTACCTCTGCGACTGGACCGACCCGGCGATTACGACGATCGATCTTTCGCATGAGGCGGCGGCGGGGGCGATGGTGCAGATGCTGGAGCAAATGGTTACAGACGGCCCGCTACCGAAAGACCAACGGAAGGTCAAAATCAAACCGAAATTGATAGTGCGAGAATCGACGTAAAGCCCGATATGCCACGTATAGTGTTCGATGAATTTGCCAGGAAGATGAATTATGACCGACCCAAAACCCACGGATAATTTCCGGGAGCTGCGCGATTTTCTTCGCGATCATCTCATGCATTCCGTCATTCCGTTCTGGCTGAAACATGCCATTGACGAATCGGGCGGTGTTAATACCTGTATCCGCGACGACGGGGCAATCATCAGCCGCGACAAGTGGCTATGGAGCCAGTGGCGGGCGGTCTGGGTGTTCAGCAAATTGTACAACCAGGTCGAACGCAATGAAGAATGGCTTGAAATTGCACAGTGGACATATAGTTTTGTCAGCCGATTCGGCTGGGATGACGAAGTGGGGGGGTGGCGTTTACGATTGTCTCATGACGGGAAAGTTCTCGACGGCTGTGAGAGCATTTACGTCGATGGGTTTGCCATTTACGCTTTGACGGAGTTTGCCAGGGCGTCCGGCTGGGACGAGCCGATCGCGCTTGCCCGAAAGACAGCCGACAACGTTCTGCGACGGTTGCGTACGCCGCACGATCAGATTCCGCATTGGCCGTATCCGGTTCCGGCTGGCGCTAAAGTCCATGGAATCCCGATGATGTTTTCGCTGGTGTTGTGGGAGTTGGGGCAGTTCCTCGACGAGCTGCGATATCGTGATGCCGCCGCGGCTATGTCCGACGACATATTCGATAATTTTTACCGGCCCGACCGCGATTTGATTCTCGAACGCATCGCCGCCGACAACACTGAGCTTCCGCCGCCGGTTGGTACTGCTGTTGTGCCCGGCCATGCTATTGAGGACATGTGGTTCCAGATTCATATCGCACGCGACAGGGGCGATCGGGAGCGAATCGCCCAGGCATGCCGGATAATCCTTCGCCACGTCGAGTTGGGATGGGACAACACTTGCGGTGGCGGCATGTTGCTGGCGATCGACGCGGACGGTCGAAAAGACGTTGCCTGGGAATTCGCGGAAACCAAACTATGGTGGCCGCAGACCGAAACGCTTTACGCATTGCTGTTGGCCTACGAACAGACACGCAAGCCGGCCTTTCTCGATTGGTACGCGAAATTGCACGACTACAGCTTCGAGCATTATCCGGTGGCTGAGCATGGCGAATGGACGCAAAAACTCTGCCGCAACGGCAACCCGTTCACGGAAACAGTGGCGCTGCCGGTGAAGGACCCGTTCCACCTGCCACGGGCATTGATCTACTGCGTCGAAGTGCTCGAACGGTTAGCCGCTGACGGAGTTGCCACAGAAAGCCCGTTCGATTAGTGGATCACAAAAATAAGGACATCTGTCCCAATTTATCCGATGATAGTATCGGCGATACGAGCGCGGGCACGTCTGGTTTCGGTGTCCATTTGTTCCTGGAATATGGTGGGATGCGTCCGGTTTGTCAGGATGATGATGTACAGATCACGTTCCGTATCGATCCAGAGCGACTGGCCGGTCCAACCACCGTGCCCATAAGCCGCCTCCGAAAGTAGTCGAGGCCGATGGGATACATCGTCAGCCGGCTGGCAGTCCCATCCGATACCGCGTAAGGGAAGCCCACGCGGTGTCGACGGGCGGGTAAGTTCCTCATGAACCGTTTTCGAGAGCACCTTGATTTGCCCCAGCGATCCACGGCCCAGCATCATTTCGCAGAAGCGAGCAAGATCCGTCGCGGTGGAGAAAAGCCCCGCGTTGCCTACCGGCCTTCTTGCCGCACGTGCCTGGCCATCGCTGATTTCTCCGGCGATGGGTTGCTCCGTACCGACGATACGCGGAGAGTCCTCCAGCGGGCCGAAGTGGGTGTCGGACATGCCCAATGGGCGGAAGATATGTTCCTCGCAAAACAAGTCGAAGGGCTGTCGGCTGACTTCCTCCACAATCAGACCAAGGAGGATAAAATTGAGGCAGGAATATTCGTAGTGTGTGCCCGGTTCCCATTGAACAGGTGCGGCAAGCATGGCTTCGATCATAGCGTCCCCTTCGAGATGATCGAATTTGGAGTTGTTGAATCCGGATATATGCGTACCTAATTGGCGGACGGTCGGCGGCTGGGGTTTCGCAGCGGCGAGGCGGGGGAGATAACGGCATGCCGGAGCGTCAAGGTCGATAAGCCCGCGATCGACACAAATCCCGACCGCCGTTGCCGTCGCCACTACTTTGGTAACACTTGCTATATCGAACACCGCATCGCGGCGCATCGGGACATTATGCGGTTGCACCCTCGCAGCTCCGAATGCCTCATGGAACTGGAATTCACGAGGCCGCCCAGCCATGATGACTGCACCCGGAAAATATCCCGCGTCTATTTCCCTCCGAACTGCCTGTTCGACGCGAGGCGAGATTTCTTCAAAAGATAGTTTGTTCATAGAATCACCGGTAAGGTTCACGGGGCTTTCCTTTATTTCGCTGCGTAGGGGTCGGCGGCGTCGCGGAGGCCGTCTCCGAGGAAGTTGAAGCTCAGCACGGTTATGATAATGAACACTACCGGCAGCAGCAGCCATGGGTACTTCGCCACCGCCTGCATGTTCATGCAATCCTGGAGCATCACGCCCCAACTGACGATTGGCGCTCGAAGCCCCAGGCCAAGGAAGCTCAAGGATGTTTCGCCCAGGATCATTGTCGGTACGCGCAGGGTCAGCGAGACGATGATATGGCTGGTAAAGCCCGGCAGCAGATGACGGAAAATGACCCTGCCGTGTCCTGCGCCTATGAGCGTTGCGGCGGTAACGTAATCTTCTTCCCGCAGGGACAGTATCTTGCCGCGCACAACCCTCGCCAGCCTAGTCCAGCCGAGCAGGCTTAGTACGATCGTGATGGCGAAATAGGTTTTCAGCGGCGACCAGTCGCTGGGCATGGCTGCACCCAACGCCAGCCATAGCGGCAGACGCGGGAACGCATTAATGATTTCTATAGCCCGCTGGATCGCGTTGTCCGTAGAGCCGCCGACGTAACCCGATATCCCGCCTATCGTTACGCCTAAGATAAAGGTGATGACAATTGCGAGAATACCGATCGAGAGTGAAATGCGGGCGCCATAGATTGTACGGCTGAAGATGTCGCGGCCATACTTGTCGGCACCGAGCAGATAGAAGGTGGCGTTGTTTTCTATGCCCCTGGCCTTGCAGGCTTCGGTATTCACGCCCACGAAATGCCGATCCCACGGGATCAACCCCCACAGTTCATACTGCTGGCCTTTGACGAAGAACCCCAGTGGGATGTAGTCTTTTTCGTCCAGCGTGTATGTTTTGCCGAGGGTAACGGGATCGATTTGCTGGCGGGCCATGTCTACATACAGGCCCTTTTCGAAGTTGAGGTGCGGTATTTGCGGCGGGCAGAACGCATGGGTCGAGTTTTTTAACGCCGAGGGATACGGCGCGAAGATTTCGGCAAAAACAGCCAGCATGTACATTGCCACCAGCAGATACAACGCCCCCCTCGCCAAGCGATGCTTGCGGAATTTTCTGCCGATAAGCTGCCACTGGGTCAGCGGCTTTATCGCAGGGCCGATATTTTTGGATTGCCCGGTACTCATCGGCTGCCCCCCTGGAAACGAATTCTCGGGTCAAGCCACAGCAGCAGCAGATCGCTGACGAGTGTTCCCAATACGCCCAGCAGACTTAAGACCATCAGCATTGAGCCGGCGAGGTACATATCTTCGTTCATTAACGCGTCGAGCATCAACGGCCCGACTGTCGGCAGGCTCAGAACCATCGCCACGATTGCCCCGCCGGAAACCAGTTGCGGGAAAAGTCCGCCTATCCCGGAAATAAACGGGTTCAACGCCATTCGCACGGGATACTTCATCAGCAGTTTCAGCGGCCTGACGCCTTTTGCCCGGGCGGTTGTAACGTATGGCTTGTTCAGTTCGTCCAGCAGGTTCGCTCGCATGATGCGGATCATACCGGCTGTCCCGCCAACTCCCAAAACGAGTACCGGAACCCAGATATGCCCCAGCAGGTCGACCACTTTTGGCCATGTCCATTCCGGCTGGGCGCCGTAACGGCTGGAGAACAGCCCGGAAACCTTAATGCCAAACCACTCGGCGCTGACGTACATCAGCAGGAGCGCCAGCAGGAAGCTGGGTATGCACATGCCGATAAAACCAAAAAATGTAAAGAGATAGTCGCCGACGGAATATTGCTTCACGGCGGAGTAAATACCGATCGGGATGGCTATTGCCCATGTAAAGAGGATTGTCCCCATCGAAATCAGTACGGTCAGGAGAATTCGATCTCCCACGATATCGTTTACCGGTTTATTGTTCTCCATGGAACGGCCCATGTTTCCCTGCAAAAGTCCCTCGTCTTTGGCGTCGAATGAAGTGAACCATGTAAGCCCCAGCCAATGGGCATATCGGCTGGACCATGAGTCTTCCAGGCGGAACGTGTCCTTGAGTTCCTCGATCTGCTGGAGGTCGGCAGCATCACCGGATTCCTGCAATCGCATGATTTTCGACGTAACGAAGTTCCCAGGCGGAAGCTGGATAACGGTAAAGGCGATGAGGGAAATTATCAGGAGTGTCGGAACCATAATCAGCAGTCGCCGCCCGATGTACGGATGCTTGACGCTGATCAGGACGGCTAAAAGAACGCCGATCGCTAAAAACGCCCAGCGGATAATCGTTGCGAGTTTTTTGCCGGAGAATTTTGACGTCTGCTTCGCGCTCGAAATGTTGTCCGGTAGCGTCGGCTCGATTATCTCCTGTTTCATCTGCGCGATAGCCCCCGGCGAATCGTAGGGATTCTCGAAGTAGTACGTTTCGATGCCCCCGTTTCCGGGTGTGAGGAAGTCCCAACTGGAAACCAGCTTTCGCGGGACGTTGCGAAAGCCTTTCTTCACTACAAACAGCGACGGCGGCGATGTGCAGATGCTGATGGACCAGATGTTGCGGGCGGCAATTTTCAGTACTTCCTGAAAAATTTCGCGCTGGCGATCCGGTGAACTTTCAGCCGACACCCGTTCATAAATTTCCATCGCCTTGCGTATGGGGTGATCGGCTGGTGGTTCGATACATCCATATTTGGCGGCGGCAAGCTCGTTGCCGTAAAGCCCGCCTCGAACATACCATCGCCCATAACCAATGGCGTAGTTGGATTCATCGCCGCATGGAACAAAATATCGTGGCGACAGGATGGGGAGAAACTCGCCGTTGCCTCCCCAGACGCTAAAATCGTGTTGCAGAGCGGCTTTTTCGACATAAAACAAAGCCCTGGCCCGGCCTCGCAAAATCGTCCGAATGCCTACCTTCGCCCAGTCGTCCACTACGAATTGCCCTATTCCCGGGCTGGAAGCCATACCGCAGTAATTCAGCATGAAGACCATACGCGAGCCGTCTTTGAACGTGCGATACCCTTCGCGATCGCGCCGCGTCAGGCCGATTTCGTCAAGCAGGCGATTCGCCCGATCCGGGTCATATTCAACAAAACTCTTGTAGAGCGAGGGTTCGTAAAAGGAAGATGCCGGCCCTGGCGCCGTCTGGGCGGGTATGGTTTGACCGTTGTATTCCGCATCAATAATCGCCTTGCGATTGATAGCCAGCGAAAGCGACTGGCGAAAACGCTTATCGTTGAGAAGCTCGTGCTTGTGTTTCGTATCAGGCCGGTTGGGGTCAATTCTCCGGTTCAGGTTCGGGCTAATGACATAGCTGCCCCGACCGCCGGAATACCAGTGATAAACGTCGTAGTTGTTTTTTTTTCGCTGACTCATCAGCAGGGAATACTGGTAATAGGAAATATGCCGACCTTGCATTGTAGCCTCGCCGTTGGCGGCGCTGATTACAATCATGTCGGTGGACTTGACCTCGAAAAGAAGCCTGTCCACGTATGGCAACTGGTTACCCTCGGTATCCACCACCCAGTAGTATGGATTGCGAACAAAGGTCTGCGGAGGATTGGATTTATAAGTGCGGTACACCCAAGGCCAAAGTCGCGGATGTTCCGGATTCTGATAGTTTTTAACGTCGCGATATCCTGAAATCGGACTTCCCAGCTTGCGGGCCTTGATATATTGGTCTATTTTCGCCTTATTGCCAATGCTGGGATGGTATTGACGCAAATAATGTGCCGGGCAGTTGACCATTTCTATACCGTCGCACGTAGCCAACCTGGCTGGGAAAAGACCGTTCGGCTCGGGAAACGTAATCTTGATGCAATAAGGCCCCAGCTTCTCGACGTTCCCGGACTTCCCGCGAATTTTCATTAACGGCGGGACGTCGCTGCGGAGAGCCTTGTCTTTGCATTCGTATTTCCACCAGTATATGATATCGTCAGCGGTGAAGGGCTGGCCGTCAGACCACTTCAAACCCTTTCGCAGAGTGAAAGTAAACTCGCGGCTGTCCGGGGAAACCGAATAACTCTTGGCCAGGTGAGGTACGATGGGGTATCCGTGAGGCGACCATCGCAGCAGATTGGGATAGGACAACCGGCTCGTTACAACGGCGACATCCCCACTGGAACTCGCCAGCCTGACCCACGTGCCGCCGTACTTGCCGATTCCGTCGACGCCTCGCATTACGCACGGTTCAGGCCCGATACGTTCAGCCAGCGGCGGCAACTTGCCCTGTTTAACCAGATCGGCCAACAGCGGCGACTGGCCTTTGGGAAACCACGGGGCGTTTTGGCCTATGGAATAATCCACGTCAACATGTAGACGGAGGGGATTTTTCGGGTCGAAATCGAAACTGCGATCCTCGCGAACCGCTTGAATTTCCTCCGGGCTATAGGTTGTCGATTCGCCCGATTTGCCCGGCCGGGCAGCTATGCCTGCCAGAGTTATTAAGAGGAAAAAAACTCCCAACGCTACCGCTACGCGCAATATTCGAAAGCCAAATGATTTTAATACATTCATATTCAATAAAGGGTAGATCGATGCCGACGTGTAACGGCAAATGAGAAAACACCTTAATACAACGCTCGCGATTTTACTCCAACCGGAACAATAGTCAAGGCGCTGGCAATTTTCAAACCAGCGTGGATTTGTCTCGACTCGTTGCAATTGATAAGCCGGGTAGTGATTACATATATCCTTGACTGTAACGGCATCAAGTGATAAATTCATTCGCTTAAGGCAGTCGCGGTTAAAAAAGCATGGACACGCATTAGTCGTAATAGCCTATAGATAAAGTACTTGCGCCCGTAGCTCAACTGGATAGAGCATCGGTCTTCGGAACCGAGGGTTGGGGGTTCGAATCCCTCCGGGCGTGTTTGCCATAACCTGTGGCGAAAAATCATGCTTCTGCAAGCAGAAGCATGGCACCTGGCGGAAGTATGGTACCCGGCTCATTGCTTATGAACATTTTAGGAATACATTTTAATACCCACGAGAGCGGGGTGGCGGTTGTTTCGGACGATCGCCTGGTTCACGCTGTTTCGCAGGAGCGCATGGATCGCCAGAAGATGTCCGACGCCACGCCGACCGAGGCTGTTACGGCGGCACTTGAGGCGACGGATCTGACCCCGGCGGATATCGACTATCTCGCCATCAGCGACGACATCGGCGTGGACGGGTACTACGCCAGCCGAAAGAATTTCAAAAAGGCCCAGTTTCGCGAGACATTCGGCCCGGCGGTGGGGTACTTCGGCCCGCGAGTGTGGGCACTTGCCAAATACTGCCGGCGGATGCTGCTGACGAATCGCAACTCCAGCGCCAAACGGCAGAAGCGATGGGACGAATTGCGGGCGATGCTGCGGGAGCAGGGATTCGCCGGCGAGGAAAAGTCTTACGAGCATGGCTACAGCCACGCCGCCACCGCATACTATTGCAGCGGATTCGACTCGTGCCTGGTGTTCATAATGGAGGCTGCGGGTTTTATCAACGCTTCGAGCGTCTATCTCGCGCGCGACGGCAAGCTGGAGAAAATTCTCGACATCCCCTGGCCTCACAGTCCGGGCAGGTGGTACGAAACCATTACGCTGTTGTTGGGCTTTCGCCCGGCGAGGCACGAGGGCAAGATAACCGGCCTGGCTGCACTGGGCGACCCGGACGTGTTGGGCGATTACGCGCGGAGCCTGTTCCATCTCGAAGAAGATAGCGACGATTTTTACCTTTCGCCGTATTTGCACCTGTGGCGATGGGATTATCGCAAGCGCAAAGCCGGCCGACCGCTGCCCAAGCCGTTACGGCCTTACTCGCGGGAAGACATTTCCGCAGCCTGGCAGTTGGCGCTGGAAGAGGCGATTGTCGGCCTGGTCAAGCGGTATCTGGAACGATATCCCGATATCCGTAACATCGCCTTGGCCGGCGGCGTGCACGGTAACGTCAAGCTGAACCAGCGAATCAACAGCCTCGCCGGCGTGGACGAAATCTACGTGCATCCGGGCATGGGCGATTGCGGCCAGCCTGTCGGGGCTGCCTTGGCCTGTCGGGCGGAACTGGGCGACGGGCTTAAGCCATATCGGCCGAAAAACGTATATCTCGGCCCAGAGGTGCGGGACGAAGAAATAAAACAACTCGCCGACGAATACGAGCTGGTTTTCGAGGACAGCCAGGACCTGCCCGGCGACGTGGCGAAACTGCTGGCCGACAAGAAAATCGTCGCCCTCTGCCACGGGAGAATGGAATACGGCCCGCGGGCACTGGGCAACAGAACCATTCTTTACGCCACGACCGACCCGTCCGTCAACGATTGGCTGAACCATCAGCTCAAACGCACCGAGTTCATGCCGTTCGCGCCGGTTACGCTGATCGAAGATGCCGAGAAATGCTACATCAACGGTAATAAGAGCGCGTACACGGCTGGGTTTATGACCGTCTGCTACGACTGCACCGATTTCATGAAGCAGACTCAGCCGGCGGTGGTGCACGTGGACGGCACTGCCCGGCCTCAGTATATATCGCGCGACCAGAACCCCTTCTATTACGACGTTCTGGCGAAGTACAAGGAACTTACCGGTCTGCCCAGCCTCGTAAATACCTCCTTCAACATGCACGAAGAGCCGATCGTATGCACCGCGACCGACGCTCTGAAGGCTTTCGTAGCCAGTAATCTCGACGCGCTGGTGCTGAACGATAAACTCATCCTGAAAGACAGCAACCCCATCCTGCGACAAAAGATGGCTGGCATACACGAAGTCGATCAAACTCCCGAAGACAGCGACGATCCGCAGAACTGAACAGATCGGCTGCTTCGCCAAGCTTAAAATCTCCCACGATGGGTAGCACAGGTTTGTAACCTGTGCAATTTCCCACGATATTGGGTCGTCATGATCGGATACGTTCACATGTCCAGCGCGGCGGCCTTCCCAGGCCGCCGCGGCACAGGTTGCAAACCTGTGCCACCAGTCTATCTTTCATGGCCATCGGCTTCGCCGCTGACCATGCCACCCGATATCTTTTCTGGGCCATCCATCCCCCAGGCCTGCCCCAAGGGGGGGCAATGCATTTTACTACCGCATGCTTCTGCAAGCAGAAGCATGGCACCCAACATTGCAAAGTTCGAATTATGCCTGGGATAGGCAAAAAAATTGAGTGTCCTTCATCGTTGCTTCTGGTATATTTATTAAATGCGTTATTTATTATTTGTATTGATGGGATTGGTGATGTGTGCAGGGTGTCGGCCTCCGCAGCCTTTTGTTACGTCGGATCGGATGCAGCGCGGGCTTGTGGTGGTTTTGCCTGGTATAGAAGGCCGGGGCTATCTCAACGAGCAGATTTGCCGCGGCCTGGCCGACGGCGGAGTCAACTGGGCCATCGAGATCGACGACTGGACCAGCAGTTGGGGTCCGCTGTACAACTTGCGTTCCGAAAAGCGGAACCGCAGGAAAGCCGGCGACCTGGTCGAGCGGATCAAGCGATACAGAGTAGCCTTTCCGGAGCGGCCGGTGGTGCTGCTTGGCCATAGCGGCGGCGGAGCGATAGCGATCTGGGCGTCCGAGATGCTCGGCAAGAACGATAAAGTAAAAGGCGTGATACTGATAAACGTTGCGATCAGTCGGGAGTACGACCTTGCAAAGGCTCTGGAGCATACGACCGACGGAATCATCAATTATTATTCCGGGAACGACTGGGTATTGCTGGGGCTTGGCACGACGGTTTACGGTACGATGGATGGCAAGCACGGTTCTTCCGCCGGCAAGGAGAAGTTTTTGGCCCCGACCGACTTGCCGCAGGCGTACAGGAAGCTTTACCAGGTTGGCTGGGACATGGAAATGATAAAAACAGGCCATCTTGGCGGGCATTTTTCCAGTAGCAGTACGCGGTTTGTTTCCCGCTACGTCGCGCCGCTGGTAATGGCTGAGCAATGGTCCGAGCAACTTGTGAAGAATATCAAGTCCCACGACATTAATAATACGACGGACTCGCCGGTGGAAACTCCCGGCATTTTGTCCAAGAGCATGGATAAATAATTTGCGTATACTTCTTGTACAACCGGAATATCAGATATCGGGATTCGGGTTTCGCCTTGCTGCGATGCCCGAACCGCTGCACCTGGAACTGCTCGCCGCCAGCGTGCCGGATCACGATGTCCGTATTTTCGACATGCGAATCGACGCGAACCTCTTGGGCAAGCTGGAGAGTTTTCAACCGAACGTTGTGGCTGTAACCGCCTTGACGACAGAGGTTTACGTTGCTCGCGACGTGCTGATGGCGGTCAAGAAATTCTCCGACGAAATCTTCACGGTGGTCGGCGGGCACCACGCCACGCTCATGCCGGAAGATTTCCGTATGCCGCAGGTCGACGCGATTTCCCTGGGAGAAGGAGAGTTTTCTTTTCCGCATATGATCGAGGCGGTGGACGAGGGCAAATCCCTGGCGATGGTGCCCAATCTGATCTGGCGGAATCGGGATGGGCATTTTGTCAGTAACGGCAGGACGATACCGCCAGGCCGAAGCATGGATGATCTGCCGCTGCCACGGCGGGACCTGGTGGAAAAATACCGTGAGGAATATTTCTTCCTGTTCGATAAGCCGGATTCGTCGGTAGCCGCTTCGCGAGGCTGTCCGTATCGGTGCAATTTTTGCAGCGTGCACGAATTTTACGAGGGCAAGACGCGGCATATGTCAGCCGAGCGTGTGCTGGACGAGATTCACCATTGCGACACGAAGCACATCACGTTCGTGGACGACAATTTCATGATGAATTATCGGCGGGAGAACGCTCTTGCCGATCTCATCAAGGCTGAGGGCGTCGATATGAGCTTCTCCATGGAATGTCGCACCGACTCCATTGTTCGCCACCCCGAATTGGTGGAAAAGTGGGTGGACATAGGCCTGTACGCGGTGTTGCTGGGGCTGGAGGGCGCCAGCGACAAAGCCCTGGCTGGCGTGAACAAGGAAAATAAGCTGTCGGTTAACGACGAGGCTATCAAAATCCTCAAAGCCAACGGCGTGATTATCTGGGGCGCGTTTATTACCGACCCGCAATGGACTACCGACGACTTCGCAATTCTGCGGGATTACGTGGACGAAAAGGAAATCACCCACACGCAATTTACGATTTTAACCCCGCTGCCGGGTACGCAATTGTATCGCCAGCAGTTCAACGACCTGTTGACGTACGACTACACCTGCTACGACACTCTACACGCTGTTACGCCCACAAAAATGCCCCGCGTGGAATTCTACAAGAATTTTGCCAAGCTGTATCAGCAGGCGGACCTCGGGCCTTATTACGACCTCGTGCGCGAGGGCAAGCTGACGGTCGACGATTGCCGCCGCGGCAAACGGATGCTCGACGCCATGAGTCATTGGGAATATTACCTGGAAAACGACCCGGTAATTGGTTCGGTGCGGGCCAAGTCCGAAGCCTTGCCGGGCGCGTTTGCCCACAAACGGAGCAGGGCGAGGTTCGCATAGAGGGGAAATCAAGCGGTTTCGGCAGAACATAAATCATGAGCGAAAATTCTACAAATACGGGTAAGCTGCGTATCGCCGTTCTTGGCGCGGGACAGCATTCCATTGAGCATCACGGCCCGCCGCTGCGGAGGATACAATCGCAGCAGCCCGACGCCCTTGAACTGGTGGCTGTCTGCGATTTGGACCAGGCCAGGGCGAAGGACTACGCCGAGCGGTTCGGCTTTGGCAAGGTGTATGCCGATCTGGACGAAATGCTGGCTGCCGAGAAACTGGACGGCTTGGTGGTGGTTACGCCGGTAAAGTTGACCGCTTCTCTTGCAACCAGGCTCCTGCCGCGACAAATACCCCTGATGATAGAAAAACCGCCGGGGCAAAGCCCTGACGAAACCCGTCAACTGCTCAAATTAGCCGAGCAGTATAATACGCCGCACATGGTTTCACTGAACCGGCGATTCAATCCTGCCTTGCTTCGGGCGAAGCAGTGGCTGGCTGAGAACGCCGCGGATCGCCCGCCGCAATTAGCCGTCGCGCGAATGCTTCGATATAACCGCCGCGAGCCGCCCTTTGCCGTCGATACCGGAATCCATCTGATCGATGCCACGAACTGCCTGATGGGCCAGCCGACCCACGTGTCTGGCTGGCAGAACGATCGGGTCTGGTCGTCGAGGGTTGATTACGCAAACGGCGCAGCCGCGAATATCATTATCGCCCCGCAGGCCGGCCTTATCGAAGAAACCTACGAATTGATCGGCCCGGATTATTCCCTGCGGATTGATACGATGAAGTGTCGCCTGGAGGTTTTCGAAGCCGGCAAGGCTGTGCTTGACTGGCAAGCGCCGGATGACGAAGAACCGGTGTATCGCTGCGGCGCGGTCGGCGAAACCGAACATTTTATCAATGTGATTCGCCGGGGCCAAAGCATGTCGGCGACAATACGCGACGCCCTATTCTCGATGCTCGTAGCCGAGGCAACATCCACCGGCGGCGAGGTGGATATCCGCGAATAACGGGGCCCCGTTATTCGTTTTGCGGATGCTTGCCGACCAGGATTTCTCCGTTTCGGATAGTCTCAGTCGGCTTGCCGGTTACCAGACTCCATTGGCGGCTGTGCTTGACGAATAAGGTTACCTTGGCGGCGCTCTGGTCGCTGGAAGCGTAGTAACGTCCATCGAGATCAGTCAAAGAGACATAGGATGGCTTCTTCGCGTCGAACAACTTCACGCCGTCAACGCAGCATTGCGTGCCATATACGCTGAACCCGTCCAACTTGCCGGAATCGTCGAATGCGAAGACGTTGATAATTTCCGGCGTACTCCCGGTGATCTTGAATTCATGTCCCTTGAATTTCACTACCGTGTCTTTTGCCCCTGTTATCAGGTAATATTTTTTGCCGCCATTCTTCAATGTCATAGCCTCCAACGTATTTTGACGGCTTGTTTCTGCGGGCAGTTCCATGGAGGCCAGCAACTGTTCTATCTCGGCTTCGCCGGCGAACGGTTTTATGGCGATAAGCCGTGTCTGCTGAACGCCTTTCTTCCATTGCGAAAAGGGGACACACCAGTCACTCAGAGAATCCTTGATTATCCTGGTGGACCTGGGTGTCTGGGGGGTGGCTGACGTAAAAATCTTTCGCCCGTCGAGGCTGACAAGGGCATGCTGTCCGGGTTTTGCTCCGCCGACGCTCGTGGCCAGCCGCGAAAGGACATACCGGCCTTTCTTATCTATTTTATCTTTTTTGGATCGGAGATGCGTTATGCGATAGGCGGAGTCTTTTTTGATGTCGGCGAGGGGGGTATATCGCAATTTGACGATGAGCAGTTCGTCCAAAGCAAGGAAAGTATGGCTGGCATTGATGAGCTTCTCCGGTGTCGCGTCTTTCTTTGTGGCCGCCGCCGGCAGGGTCTGCTTCAGCACATACTGGCTGGCGAATACGCCGCGATACATCTCGCTGCCGATATATTCCGAATCGGCCTGCTTCATGTCGGCAAAAATGAGCCGGGGCTTGGACAACTTGTTATCCGGCGCGACGATTACGTCGTCTTCCCTGGCCAGGTGCCTCAGGCCGCCGGGGTTCCACTGGATATCTTTCCTGACTTTGCCCGAAGATAGCCTCTTATCGGCGAAATGAGCGGTCAGGCCGGTTCTACTCCTTATATACGACTGCTCGTCGGTTATGCGGGAACGTCCCAGCGTTGAAGTAAACCTTGCCTTGCCGCCCCAGGAGATTATCCATTGCTCCTGATTTTTCGCGTCCAGTTCGAGGCCGTACTTGTAGAATTGGTATGCACACAAGGAGCCAACCGGGTCATGCAGCCACCATTTGCTATGGGCCTTCTTCTGATTGCGATGGTAAATTTTAAGGGCGCTCCAGGTCAGCAGCGGGTTTTTCTGCTTTATCGCCGCCGGCAGAAAACATGGACTTAGCCCGCCGGAAAACCCGCTGCTTCGCTGATTTTCTATTCCCAGTCTTCTTTGGCCTGCCGCGCTGGTCGTGGCTATCAGGTGCACCAGGCCGGTATCCAGCAACATGCATTTGCCCTTATAATTCAGCTTGTCCCATAACCGATATCCCAACTCCGCACAGCCTGGCCTGCCCACAGCCTGATAGAGCGGCCCGACGCCATGCTCGCATTCAAACCCCTGCTGCTCATGCAGGCTGATGTATCCCAACTTTTGGAGCGCCGCCTTGCGGTATTTTTCCTCTTTGAGATATTCGCCAGCCAGCCAAAGCCCATGCGCCGCCCAGAAATCCTGGTTACACACAGCGGTATTTGCACGTGCGCCACCGGTGGACCTGCCCGCGCAAAGCTTCGCGCTGCCCCTTAGAGTTTTTTCCATCTTGCCCCGCAGGTCCACGGGAAGATCGCTGCCGACTTCTTCCAACACTATCGCTATGCACGTAGCCCAGACAGCATTGGGCAGATAATAATGCCCATTAAAAAGAAGGTTTGCACGCTTATCCCAATGGTTGTCGTAAACCCAATTGAAGGAAGATGCTATTTTCGCCAGGTTTTCCTTGCGTCCGCTAAACTTATAGTCCACGGCATATAGCATCATTACATTCGATTGCGACCGCACGTTGCGATCCTTGCTTTTGGGATAAAGATCCCATCGCCCGTCTTTGTAGAGCTTGTCCAAAGCCTTGACTCTGGAGGCGAACATTTCTTTGAGTCCAGCCTTTGTTATCGGCTCCAGTATTTGGCGGCCCAGAGAACAAGCCTTATCGGCTGCAGCCGGTTTTGCGGCTTTTGTGGTTTCGGGAAGGTATATCTGCTTCCAATCCTTTTTTTCGGATACGTCGGCAGCGAAAACCCACGGACAGACAGCCAATACAATACAAACGAGACCATATTTTTTCATCAGTTTAACCTTAGTAAGGGGATTGGATATTTTAGAGCTACCTTTACGGTAACAGCCGGATACTACAACGTCAAGCCGGTCGGCGGTTTATGGCCACCACCATGTGTCGATGAAGTAGGATAGATGATAAACGCTTGATGTGCCCTCGGGGGCGTAGAGTTTCTCGTCGTCGCCGGATATCCGTTTGACGTGCCCGTCGCAGAAAACCATGTTCGTGCCGCCGTTGTGCCGCAAGTCGGGAAAGAACCTGCTGTCGGAAAAGCCGCCGATGGGAAAGGAACGGTCCACGGAGTTTCGAATGTCCACCAGCAGACATGTCTGGGCGGTGTTGGGAACCTTGGTCAGCCGTCGATTCGGCGGGAAAGGCGGATAGCAGAGGACATGGCTGTAACCATAGCAGCAAAAGGCATACTCCGTTTTGCTGGGGCACTGTAAAATTTTGGATTGACCGTCCACGTATGGGCTGATCACATCCCACCACCAGCCGCTGGTGGCACCCCACCTTGGAGGAAGAATTCTGGTTTCCTGGTAATTCGTCATGAAGGCCAGGCCGAGCTGTTTCTGATTGCTGGCACACTGTGCCGATCTGGCCAGTTCCTTGGCCCGGTTCAAACTCGGCAAAAGAATACTCGCCAGCAGCGAAATAATGGCGATGACGACAAGCAGTTCTATGAGCGTAAAACCGCGAGCCCGCCCGATACCGATTTGTGATTGACGTTTATTCATAATATTGCCTCACGCTGTGGTACATAAACATCTCAGCCGACACCTGCTCAGAAGAAGCAGGAGTAGTGTGCCGGGGCATGAAGCAGCCATGCCCCGACACACAAGCAAGATGAAAAAGACAATTCAAATACTACTTATTTCCGTCTTCGGCGAAGGGCAAGCGGCAGGCCGAGCATCAACAGAGCCATCGTCGCCGGCTCGGGAACGGTAACGTCCAGGTAGGGATCACTGCCGGTTCCGCCCATGTTTCTGCTGTAGAAATCCGCTGAGGTGTAAGTAGTGCTGTCCGTTGCACTAATCAATACCACAGAGAGCGTATCATCGCTGAGGCTCGCCTGGGCCAGACTGGTTACATCCCAGCTATAGTAGGTGTTCTGTACAAAAGAAGCGGTTCGCGTGTCGGTAGCGGTAGCGTCATGGGGAGGCTGAGTGGTATAGGTTATGCCGGTTTCGGTCCATGAGTCATCACTTACAAAGTACACGGCAATATCGCCTTCACCGGCACCATTGCTTTCAGTACGGGTTCTCAGCCAAAGCGTGGCGCTGGCGATTCCTGTGTAGGCGGAAAGGTCAAACTTGAGAAAACTTCTTGTTCTTCCGCCCCAGTCACAACCGGTACGTAGTTCCGTACTGGTACCAAGGTTGGCATTGGCATTCGCTTGAGGGGTGTAAGCGTCTGCCGCGGCCCAAATTATATCAGCGACACCAACCTGAGGCGTCGACAGAACAACTGCGAACATCACAACCGTGATCGTCAATAGAGTTTTGTACTTTTGCATTTTTTTCTCCTTCGTGTTTTACTTGGTCCTGAAATATCAACTTTCCTACTTTTCTCGAAGCCGTTCTGGAAGACCACCTTCCAATTACACTTGACGGCTTCCATGCAAATTCGTCATGTTCCATTCATCCTTTAATCTCCTTATTTTTAATTGTTATAGTCGTCGCAATTGTCGTACTTTCCTGATTCTGTTACAGTTTTCTCACGGATGCCCTTTCAACTATCCGGCCTTGAATGAAAATCTTGCGATTAGTATCCTCTGGATTCTTCATTCGCTCAAAAAGTCGCTTTACGGCGGCCTTTCCGACATCAGCGGCGCAGATGTCCAGTGAAGTAAGTTCCGGTGCGAGTGCTTCGCAGTAGTTTAACGCGTTATCGCACCCGATGACGCTCACGTCTCCGGGAATACTCAGGCCCTTGCGAATCAGTGCCTTGTAAATTCCGCCGCACGAGTAGTCGTTACTCAGGATTGCCGTGGGCGGCTTGGCGAGGGACCACAGGTTATC